>JABBBA010000187.1 GCA_018607685.1 K189A clade bacterium
GAAAAACGTTTACAGGTAGACGAGAGTAAAGAGGCTGCCCGGCAAAAATCCATCAGGACGGAACTGGAGTGGGTAAGGACCCAACCTAAGGCAAGGCAGGCAAAGAGCAAGGCAAGGCTTGCCCGTTTCGAAGAACTGAATTCACAGGACTTCCAGACTCGCAACGAGACCCAGGAACTCTATATACCACCCGGGCCTCGCTTAGGGGACACCGTGCTTGAGGTTGAGGGCGTCAGTAAGAAGTTTGGTGAAAAGGTGCTGATCGACAATCTGAGTTTTAGTGTCCCAAGAGGCGCCATCATTGGAATCATTGGCGGCAATGGTGCGGGTAAATCAACGCTGTTCAGGATGATCGCGGGAACTGAACAACCCGATTCAGGCACTGTTAAAGTCGGCGAATCCGTTACTCTGGGGTATGTCGATCAATCCCGCGATAGCCTGGAAGGCGATAAAACCGTCTGGGAAGAAATTTCCGAAGGCAACGAGATTATTCAGATTGGAAAGTATGAAACACAGTCACGGGGTTATGTCAGCCGGTTCAACTTCAAGGGCTCTGATCAACAGAAGTTCGTGAAAGACCTCTCCGGTGGTGAAAGGAATCGAGTACATCTCGCAAAGCTATTGAAGACCGGCGCCAATGTGCTGATGCTGGACGAACCAACCAACGACCTGGATGTAGAAACCCTTCGGGCCCTCGAGGGAGCGATCGAAACTTTCCCTGGCAGCATGTTGATTATCTCCCACGATCGCTGGTTCCTGGACAGGCTGGCGACTCATATTCTAGCCTTCGAAGGGGATAGCCACGTGGAGTTCTTCCCCGGCAACTACAGTGAGTACGAAGAAGACCGCATGAAGCGTCTGGGAACCAAAGAGGTTGTTCCAACCCGGGTGAAATACAAGAAGCTGGCCTGAGAATAAGCCTTCGATCGGTAGATGGCCGTACCTGTAATCCGTCGGCTATTGGGGATTAGAGTTCCTCGAGCGCGGCGAGCACATCGCTCAGCTTTCTCACAGGAATCAGCTTCATGCCCGGTACTTCCTGCCTGGGTTTGTTGCCCTCCGGCACAATAGCGACCTTGAATCCGTGCTTTGCTGCTTCGCGTATTCTTTCCTGACCGTTCGGTACCGGCCGGATTTCACCCGATAGCCCGACTTCACCAAAACAAACCAGATCCAGGGGTAGCGCCTTGTTTCTGAACGACGAAACAACGGCAAGAATCAATGCGAGGTCACTACTGGTTTCATCAATACGAATACCACCCACCGCATTGACGAACACGTCCTGATCTCCAACCTGCAGCCCGCCATGCCGATGAAGTATGGCAAGCAACATCGATAACCTGTTGTGCTCAAAACCTACTGCTACCCGCCTCGGATTTCCAAGCGCACTTGAATCGACAAGCGCCTGGGCCTCCAGCAGCAGCGGTCGCGTTCCTTCCCAGACAACCATGACAACGCTACCCGGGGTGGCTTCCTCAGACTTCGACAGAAAAATGGCAGAAGGGTTAGAGACTTCCTGCATGCCTTTATCCGTCATCGCAAAAACGCCCAATTCATTGACCGCGCCAAATCGGTTCTTGGAACTCCTGAGGGTTCTAAAGCGGGAATCACCATCGCCTTCAAGCATGACGAAGGTGTCAATCATATGTTCAAGAACGCGGGGACCCGCAAGAGATCCCTCTTTCGTCACATGACCCACAAGGAACAATACTGTACCCGTCTGTTTCGCCTGACGGATTAACAGGGCCGCGGACTCTCTGACCTGCGCAACACCGCCCGGTGATGATTCGTTAACCGAGGTATGCATCACCTGAATTGAGTCAACCACCACCAGTTCGGGCTTCATTTCATTCCACTGCATGATAAGACGCTCGCAGCTGGTTTCGGACATGACATCAAGGCTTTCCATCGGCAAACCCAGTCTTCGCGCTCGCATCGCCACCTGGGATAGGCTTTCCTCGCCTGTCACGTAGAGCGCCTTTCGCTGAGCGGCCAACTGACACATCACCTGGATGAGCAACGTGCTCTTTCCTGCACCCGGATTACCACTAATCAGTATCACCGAGCCATGAACCAGGCCGCCACCCAGGACTCGATCCAGTTCACCAATACCGGTCTCTATCCGGGGAAGTTCTTCTGCTGAAACATCAATGAGTTTGCGGGGCGGTTCCAGCTGACCGCTGAACCCTCCGCGAGCCGGTGAACCACCATCAACGGATAAACGGGACAGTGTGTTCCATTCCTGGCAATCGTTGCACTGGCCCTGCCATTTCGCATATTCACTGCCGCAATCACTACACACAAAAACAGTCTTTGATTTAGCCACGACGATTACTCCGATGCTGTCGATTGACCCTTGCCGTCACACCGCAAAGAAGCGTGTACGGGATAGTCCCGGCTTTATCGGCGATCTCTTCAACGGGTAAATCGTCACCCCAGAGAATCGCACGATCACCCACTTTTACCGAATGAGCCTCCTCTGAATAAGAATGGTCCAGTTGGATACATATCATGTCCATCGACACACGTCCCACCAGCGGATATCGAACGCCATTGACAAGAACCGGTGTCCCTTGAGCAATTTCACGCGGATAACCGTCTGCATATCCGGCGGCGATCACTGCAATGGTAGAGTCTTTATCCGCCGTCCAGATACCCCCATAACCCACGGACTCGCCCTGCTTGATTGCCCGAACAGAAATCACCGGGGCACCAAACGACATCGCGGGTTGCAGTGAGGGAATGGGGTCAAGGTCATCAAAGGGCGAAGCGCCATAAAGCATGAGACCCGGTCGTACCCAGTCTCCAGGAGGCTTTTGAAGGGCAAGAAGACCACCAGAGTTCGCAATACTAAGGACCTCACTACCGGGAACATCCAAATCATTTGCCAGAGAGGTGATCCTGGAAACTTGCTGGTCGGTCATTGTCGACCTTCTGTCACCGGTGTCGGCAAGATGGGTCATCAAACCCAGTAACCCCTGGTGACCCAGCTTTTGAAGCACTGAAGGTGTTTCTTCGACAGAGAACCCAAGACGCCCCATACCCGTATCCACCTTCACCCACACGTGGCGGCGTGCGCCTCGATTGGCCATCAGCTCGAGTTGTTCCTGGTTATGCAGGACCACCTGAAGCTCATAGACACTGGCGAGATTAAGTTCTTCCGGATCATTCACGCCTTCGAGCAGGCATATCGGCTGGCCAATGCCGGATTCACGCAGCTTGACTGCTTCACTTACCCGGGCAACACCAAAGGCATCGGCCGCAACCAATGCTTCTGCTACCTTGCTGGCACCGTGGCCATATGCGTCCGCCTTAATAATAGCCATCACCTTACTGGCGGGCGCTCGCAGCTTTACCTGGTCAAAGTTATGCCGGATGGCATCAAGGTCAATAATTGCGGTGGCTTGTCTACTACTCATATCTAAGACTAGAAGTAATCGTCGTAACCAACGGCCAGATCTTCAAACTTCGTGTACTGCCCGACAAATGCCAGTTTCTTTCTACCAATAGGACCGTTCCGTTGTTTCAAAACGATGATCTCAGCAATGCCTTTTTCTGCATCCTCGTGATACACCTCATCCCTGTAGATCGCCATGATCACATCAGCATCCTGCTCAATGGCGCCTGATTCACGAAGATCGGACATGATAGGTCGTTTGTCAGGTCGCTGTTCCAGGCTCCGGTTGAGCTGGGACCCTGCGATTACAGGACAGTTAAACTCTTTGGCGATGCCCTTAAGCGAGCGCGAAATCTCAGATATTTCACCGGCGCGGTTTTCTGATGTACCGGACACCTGCATCAACTGTATGTAATCCAGCAGGATCATGCCAATCGAGCCGTGCTCCCTCGCCACCCTTCGGGCACGTGATCTGATCTCATTGGGCGACAATGCAGGCGTATCATCAATAAACAGGGGCTTGTCATTCAACAGAGTGACCGCGGAGGTCAACCGGGGCCAGTCGTCGTCACCCAGTTGGCCGGTCCGTATCTTGGTCTGGTCGATACGGCCAAGGGATGAGAGCATTCTGAGGACCAGCGAATCAGATGGCATTTCCATACTAAAAACGAGGACGGGACTTTCGCCAGAGATAACCGCACTCTCTGCGATATTCATCATAAAGGATGTCTTGCCCATCGATGGGCGACCGGCGACGATAATCAAGTCTGCCGGTTGCAAACCCGAAGTCATCTCATCGATATCCCTGAAACCACTACTGATGCCCGTTAGGGCACCCTTTGTTTGAAACAGTACATCGATACGCTCAACGGCCCTGGTCAGTAGCGGTCGAACAGACTCGGGCCCCCCATTGCTGGGGCGGTCATCAGAAATCTTGAAGACCTTGGATTCAGCTTCATCAATGAGCGTGGCACTATCGCGGCCGTCCGGATTAAAGCCGCTATCCGCGATGTCGTGGGCAACAGAAATCAGGCTTCGAACCGTGGCTCTTTCTCGCACGATCTGTGCGTAGGCATGAATATTTGAGGCTGTAGGGGTGCTGCTGGCCAGATCAGATATGTAAGCAAGACCGCCGACGTTCTCGAGTTCGCCAATACCTTCCAGCGCTTCTGAGATTGTAATGATATCGAGCGGATTGTTTCGTTCGATCAGGTCTGCCATCACCCGATAAATGATCCGATGATCGGATCGGTAGAAATCTTCTGCGGCAAGAGCGCCTGAAATATTATCCCAGGCATTATCATCGAGCATCAGACCACCGAGCACTGATCTCTCAGCCTCGATGGAATGAGGAGGTACTTTTAGAGGGCTAACGTCATCCAATCGACATCTCGAGACTTAACTGCAGCGGGAGAACAAGAGTAATTAATTTACGCTTCCGCTACCACTGCCAATTTCAATACCGCGTCAACTTCAGGATGAAGATGGATATCGACCTCGAATTCTCCGAGCTCACGAATGGGGCCTTCGGGTAATCTGACCTCACTTTTCTCCAGCTCAACACCGGCAGTCTTACAGGCATCAGCAATATCTCGTACCGTAATAGATCCGAACAGCTTGCCTTCTTCCCCTGCCTTGGTGGTAATCGTGATCGACAGTTCAGCCACTTTCCCGGCACGGTTCTTTGCGATGCTCAGCTTATCGCCTGCCGCTGCTTCAAGCTCGGCTCGTCGTTCTTCGAACTGCACCAGATTTTCAGCTGTAGCAGGTACCGCTTTTTTCAGCGGAATAAGAAAATTTCGACCGTAGCCCGACTTTACAGTGACCTTGTCACCCAATTCGCCTAGCTTCTGGACGCTCTCTAGTAATATAACTTCCATGACTTAATCCTTCTGAATCGTTTCAATTCTGTTTCTAATGTCGAACCAGCTATCCATGAGCGCAATAGACGCCAAAAACGGATAAATAATCTGGAACAACAACACCAGGCTCCCATAGAACCCAACTACCCAACCTTTTGATAATTCCCGGTTTGCCATCAACCAATGCGCGAGCCCAATTGAAGCAAACACAAGCGGTACCGTTAACAACGGTAACCAGCGACCCAACTGGTCGCCAAACATGTAACAAACAGCCATCGCCAGCACGATAGAACCACTAACTGCTGGTGAAAGCCTTAACTGGTGGAATTCCTTTCTGAATCCTCCCAGGTTATACAAAGTGCTCTGGCACCATCTGGCGATCATCAACATCACCACCATGGCAAATGCCTGGCCCAGTGCGAAAAAGCCCATCAGCAACTTCCTGGCCTGCTCCGGCTCGATCACGATAGACGCATCGACCTGTGCAAGGTAGTCGATGTAAAACTGCACAAATCGATCCAGGATCCCTGCCGCACTGAATTCAAATATCAGCGCACCTACTGCTGAAAACACCACCGACGCGACCAGCACCAGCTCCCATGAAAGGGTCTGGCGCAACAACATCGCCATGGTAAACGTTCCAAACAACGCAATAATCGGCGACGGGTCTCCTACGAAATAGTAGGCAACACCAACTGGCAGCAGAGTCCACAGTAATGTGATTGAACCCGCAGCCATTCCATGCCGAAGACAAACGAGAGCAACAATAACCGTACTTAACCAGCCTAGCAGGGGCAGGGCAGCCGCCACCATACTGACGGCTATCGCGTAGGCTCTGCCTCGCATTGCAAACTCTGCAATTGCTCGCATGATTTTATCGACTGCTTAGTTATGAGCGTCCGTGTAAGGAATCAACGCAAGATACCGGGCTCTTTTCACCGCTTTCGCAAGCTGACGCTGGTACCTGGCTTTGGTCCCGGTAATCCTGGAAGGAACAATCTTTCCGGTTTCCGAGATATAGGCCTTTAGCGTTTCAATATCCTTGTAATCTATTTCCGTAACACCTTCAGCGGTGAAGCGGCAGTACTTTCGTCTTCTGTAGAATCTGGACATCTCTTTACTCCTCTACCGCTGGTTCAGCGTCTGTTGCCGCAGTTTCAGTTGCTTCAGCTTCAGCCTTGGCTTTAGCTTCTTCGGCGCTTTTCACAGCTGCTGCCGCCGCTGCTGCTTCTGCTCTCTGGGCTGAAACATCGTCGCGTTCTTTCTTTTCCTTGCTCTCACGCTCGATCTTCATAAGCGGTGATTCTTCTGTATCAGGATTCTTACGCTTCATGATCAGGTTTCTGAGAACGGCATCGTTGAATTTAAATGCAGTCTCAATTTCCTCGAGCGTCTCTAAGGCACACTCAACGTTCAGAAGAATGTAATGAGCTTTGTGGATTTTATTGATCGGGTACGCCAGTTGACGGCGGCCCCAGTCCTCAGTTCGATGGATAACACCACCGCCCTGGGAAATCAGGCTTGAGTAACGTTCTATCATTCCGGGCACCTGTTCGCTTTGATCAGGGTGCACCAGAAACACTATTTCATAATGTCTCATCGAGGCTCCTCTCGGGTTTATGCTTCCTGTCAGGCACAAGTCCGCGCCAGCAGTGAAACAAGGAGAAATTTAAGGACGCGCATTGTATGTAAAGGGCTGATGGGTTGCAACCCATCATGCAACCCCTCATTCAATCAGGGCTAAATCACCGCTGACGATTAATCTCATAGAGGCAAATACCCGTCGCCACAGAGACATTAAGACTGAGATCCGGGTAGGGGCAGGGAATTGCCGCGAGAAAATCACATCGATCCCGGGTTTTTTGCCTGATCCCAGTCTCTTCAGCCCCTACAACCAGCGCAATATTCCCTTTCAGATCAATATCACTAAGCGGCTGTGAGTCCGTGAGCGCCGTTCCTACCACCCAGATCCCATGCTTTTTGAGAGTATCCAGACATCGGGCAAGGTTCACTACCTGGTAAATCCTCACCAGGCTCGCCGCGCCACTGGCCGTCTTGATTGCGGCTTCATTGAGAGGTGCCGAGTGATCTTTAGCAACAATAACGCCGTCGACACCAAAACTGGCCGCAGAACGCAAACATGCTCCAAAGTTACGCGGATCGGTTACGCCATCCAGCACGAGAAACAACAGACCGGCAGACTCACCGGCTAATTGTGCTTCGAGCTCCTTCTCTGAACGAACGGCGGGGTCCCTGATTTCAAGGGCAACCCCCTGGCTGGCCACTTCATCACGGTCGACCTGTCCATGCTCGATACGGCAGCCGACGCGTTGAGCCAGCGCCACCAGAGACTGTTGTCGTACATTCAGTTTACCCTCAGGCACCGTGAGACAAATGCCCGCTCTCGCTTCCAGGGCAAGTTGCACCGCGTGGATTCCTACGACCGTATTCATGCCTTTCGTCTCGGCTTTTTGGGACCCTTCTGTTTAGGTGCCTGTTTATTAGACGCTTTCTTTTTGGGACCATTGGTCTTGGAATCAGCGCCCTTAGAAACAGGGTTTTTGGAGCCGGTCTTTCTGGAACCGCCTTTTTTGGAAGCACCGCTCCTGGCACCAGAAGACTGACCTTTCTTCTTGCCCGAAGCAGATTTTTTTTGATCTTTTTGTTTGCGCTTTTTTGATTTCTTGCGAGTAATCGGTGAGTGGGTAAGTAGTTCAAGGTCAACCTTGCGCTCATCCACGTCTACCCTGGCCACCTGCACGGTCACCACATCCCCAAGCCCGAAGGATTCATTACCCCGCTCTCCGACAAGACTTTGCTCACCCCTGTCAAACTCATAGTAATCACCCACCAGGGTGCTGACATGAACAAGCCCCTCAACCAGAACACTCTCAAGCTGTACAAAGAAACCGAATTTCGCAACGGCGGAAATCGTTCCACCAAATTCGTCACCGACATGATCACTGAGGTAATCACATTTAACCCAGTCGAGCACTTCATAGACAGCGTCATCCGCACGGCGCTCCGCAAACGACGTATGCTCACCCTGCGAAATGACGGCTTCCTCATCGTAGGGGTAAAAATCGATTTTCCGTGGCTTGCCGAATCGCCTGACCTCGGCGCATTCGACCGTTGAATGAATGGCTGATTTGATGAGTCGATGGACCAACAGGTCGGGATAACGTCTGATGGGCGAAGT
>JABBBA010000254.1 GCA_018607685.1 K189A clade bacterium
GAATCCACGGCAGGTCACGGATGATATCCGTCGAAACGGCGCCCGGATGCAGAACATTAGAGGTCACACCTGTGCCCTCAAGTTGTCGGGCAAGCTCCATCGCAAACAACACATTCGCCAGTTTTGAACCATTGTAAGCGGCCTGGCTGTTGTATTTTTCGTAGCCTTTGAAGACATCGAAATCGATCTTGCCACCGGTATGCAACTTGGACGACACAGTAACTACCCGCGCGGGTGCACTGGCCTTCAGGCAGTCCAATAGCAGATTGGTTAGCAGGAAATGACTCAGGTGGTTCACACCTATTTGCATCTCGAACCCGTCAGCGGTCATTCGCTGTTTTGGCGGAAAGACACCGGCGTTGTTAATCAAAACATCAAGTCGGTCATATCGATCCAGGAAGTTGGCGGCCAGGTCACGCACACTTTGCAGGTTATCCAGCTCAACGGGCAGGTTGATCGCCGGTGTCGATGCCCCGGCGTTGATAACCTTCAATGCATTGGCGGTCTTCTCTGTATCCCTGCAGGCAAGCACCACTTCGGCACCCTGTTTTGCCAACTCGGTTGCGGTAACTATGCCAATACCACTATTGCCACCTGTGATCAGAACTCGTTTACCTTCCATCTCTGCGCTCCTGTTTGTTTCTTATTAGATTTCTACCGCTAGAGTAACCATTGAGTCAGGTTTCAACCGCCACTGCAATCGGTTGGCGTTTTGCATCATAAAGGTTCGTTGCCAGGTAAAGGTAGGCAATGATTGTTAGCATACCAACACCCGGCACCAGCACTGCGTTTCGCACCCCCAAGTATTCAACCAATACCCCCACAAGCGCCGAACCGATTGGCATACCACCCATCATCCCAAGGGTGAAAACACTCATGATTCTGGCCCTGTGTGTCGCCGGTGAAGCCTCCTGCACAATGGCGCGCGATAACGTCATGGCAATACCGCCGCACATACCCCAGACGTAGATCACGCCATAGAACAAGAGTTCAGAAAGCTCAAAGTGTAGACACGACACCACCAGAGAACTGAAGGTACCTGTCAGGATAAGTGCCCGACCCGGTCGCTCAATCCCTCCCCGCCGCATCACAAAGAAAATGACGGTGCAGGTTCCCAGCATGTTCGATGCGTAGGCCATGGCAATACCACGAGCACCGCCATCAAAGATGTCACGTACCATCAACGGCAGGATAACCATATAAGAAGAAGCAAAGAATAGACCGATGCCAAATATCAGGATAATCGCCGGGCGTATTCTCTCTGATTGCCAGGCAACCACCAGACCTGCCTTGATATTCGCGAGCGGCGATTCGTGCGCCGTATCATTAGGCTCAACAGGCATGGCGGGCAGGCGGGAGGTCGTCACGGCACAACACACCATAAAGAATGACATGCAGCAAAGAACCCCAATGGGCCCCATCACATCAGCGCTCGAGCCAATGGCAAACCCAAGAACCTGGATACCAAACTGGACACCAATGACCAGGGTAACCACCTGCTGCACGTTTTGACCGGCGACCCGATTAAGCATGGCGTCCCGTGCAGGCTGAGCGAATGCGCCGATGCAACCGGCAAGCACAACCCAGCAGAGCAGCAGTTCGTAGGTGACCATATCAACATAAAAGAAACAGGCGACAATCAGCGGCGGCACTGCCAGCAATGAAACCAAAATGACTGACAGCCTGCGCAGGTCAACCCGGTCACCCAGCCAACCACCAAACAGAACCAGGAACAACACAGGCAACGGCCCCGCCATTTGTGCGATACCCACCCGGGTCGGTGACTCCTGCAAATAAACGGCAATCAGCCAGGGGAAAAGCACCGCCTGGATACCTCCAGGCACCAGAAAAAAGGCCGTACTCCCCAGGTACCATTTCAAATCATGGGTTAACGTCATTTAGCTCATCGCCAGTTTCTTGGTAAATTTTTGGCGGGTTCGCTCATCAATAGGCACCGAAAGATAGCGTCTGAGTTCTTCGCTACTCAATTTTCCGTGTGCGTCTTTGAAGAAGGTGCCTAACGGTATTCGGTCGTCCTCAAAGGGCTTGTGAGCAAAATCATCCCCGACCTGAGCATCACCTGTCACCAGGACTCGGCAGTAAGCGCCCGATATACCGGCCGCCATAAATTTTTTGGCGAACTGCTTGTCATCCATTCGAGCTGCCAGCGTACTGCAGGGAATGCGCGGCGCTGTTACCTGAAGCGTTACCGTTTTGGAAAACAGAAGATCCCCGACACAAATGCTTGTCAGGTCCTGCCCGGAGGTAGTGAAGTTCTCGCCGAAGGTTCCCGCCACCACTTCCTGACCCAGCGCTTCTTCCCACCAGGCATAATCCTCGACACTATAAAGGTAGATGGCCTGGTCCCGCCCACCATGGTGCTTGGTATTACAGATCGCATCAGATGGTAATCCCAGCTCAGACACGGGGATCAGCCCTTCGCGCTTCTCTTTGAAGATACCTGTCACACGTTTCGTTCCGTTCACCTGCAGGGGAGTTCGGGTTCCAATATTGATTTGTTCAATGCGCACTACGGCCGTCCAACATACAGATTGATGACGCATAGTATGCACTTTTGGATAGACAGCAGACTGCTGTTTAATCGATGAAAATTTGGAATGTAACACTGTCCAATTATTCCATTATTTGACCCTCCTGCTGCTGATACATTGCGCGCTCAATACAACCCAATGAGAACAGAACATGTCTGCTTACCTTAAGGAAATAGAAGCTGTAGAAAAACTACGCGGCGCCCAGGGTGATGCCTGGAACGGGATTAACCCCGAATCCGCGGTACGAATGAAGCTGCAGAATCGCTTCAAGACCGGCCTTGAGATCGCGCAGTACACAGCCGATATCATGCGCAAAGACATGGCTGAGTACGATGCTGACTCCTCCAAGTACACCCAGTCACTGGGCTGCTGGCATGGTTTTGTTGCTCAGCAAAAAGCGATCGCCATCAAACGTCATCGCGGCACACTGGACAAGAAATACGTTTACCTGTCTGGCTGGATGGTAGCGGCACTGCGGTCCAAGTTTGGCCCACTGCCTGACCAGTCCATGCATGAGAAAACAGCTGTGCCAAGCCTCATCTCGGAGATCTACACCTTCCTGAAGCAGGCTGATGCGGTAGAGCTTGAGCGCGTATTCGACGCTCTGGACGATGCCCGAGAAAATGGCGGCGACGAAAAGGCCCTTCTCAAGCAGATTGATGAGTTTGAGACACACGTTGTTCCTATCATTGCTGACATCGACGCTGGTTTTGGTAATGAAGAAGCGACCTACCTGCTGGCTAAACAGATGATTGAAGCTGGCGCCTGCGCCATCCAGATCGAAAACCAGGTCTCTGAAGTGAAACAGTGTGGCCACCAGGCCGGTAAGGTGACCGTTCCTCACGAAGTGTTCCTGGCAAAGATCAACGCTGTGCGTTACGCCTTCCTGGAACTCGGCATCGACAACGGTATCATCGTTGCGCGTACTGACTCTCTTGGCGCTGGCCTGACCCAGATGGTACCTGTCTCTAAAGAGCCGGGCGACCTCGCTGCGCAGTACAACAGCTTCCTTGAAACGCAGCCCGTTAATGACATTAGCGAATTGCTTGAAAATGACATCACGATTCACCAGGGCGGTAATCTGGTGAAACCCGTAAGACTGGATAATGGTCTATACGCATTCCGCGAAGGCACGGGTATTGATCGCGTCGTTCTCGACTGTATTACCAGCCTGCGTCACGGCGCCGACCTTCTGTGGATCGAAACTGAAAAGCCAAACGTCGCCCAGATCGCCGAAATGGTGAACAAGGTTCGTGAAGCGATTCCTGATGCAAAACTGGTGTACAACAACTCACCTTCTTTCAACTGGACCATGAAGTTCCGTGAACAGGTTCTGGAAGAATGGACAGCTGCAGGCAAAGACGTTTCAGCTTACCCAACAGACGGCCAGGGCCTGATGGCTGAGAGCCTCGATGAAACTGACCTCGCCCAGGAAGCTGATCGCCTGATCCAGTCTTTCCAGGCAGATGCTGCTCGTGACGCTGGTATCTTCCATCACCTGATCACATTGCCGACATATCACGAGACGGCGCTGGGTGTAGATACGCTGTCTGAAGGCTACTTCGGTGACGAAGCGATGCTTGCTTACGTGAAAGGTGTACAGCGCACAGAAATTCGTCGAAAGATGAACGTGGTCAAGCACCAGGAAATGGCTGGTACGACCATGGGTGATCACCACAAAGAATACTTTGCTGGTGAGAACGCGCTCCTTGCAGGTGGTAAAGACAACACGATGAGCCAGTTCTAGAACTTGGTTCAAATGGGTGTTTATGGATAGAGAGCCTTCTCTTCCGAATAAAAGGGTAGCATTCGCTACCCTTTTTTTTGCCTGCGATTAACTCACCTGCACTTTTTATTGACCACGCTTTACTGACACAATGGTGTCATGCATGACGTACTCATTATTGGATCGGGCAGCGCCGGCGCTGTTATTGCAAATCGGGTGTCGGAAGACCCGAACAGGACCGTGTTACTGGTAGAAGCAGGGCCTGACTACCCGGACCTTAGTGAAACACCCTTCGACCTGGTCAACTCTCATAATAATTCCTATACCGACCACGACTGGGGGTTCAACTACGAACCTACCCGTGGACGGGAGGCAAAGTTTCCTCGTGGTCGCGTCATTGGGGGATCAAGCGCCGTCAATACAACTATTGCGCTAAGGGGCGTTCCGGAAGACTACAATGAATGGGCCGATCTCGGTTGCCCCGACTGGCGATGGGAAAAAGTGTTAACAGCGTTCAACCGGTTGGAACGCGACCTGGATTATGGCGCTGAGTCCTACCATGGCGATGCCGGACCCATCACGATCCGCCGCTACCCCCATGAAGAACTTGAACTACCACAACAGGCATTCCTGGATAGCGCAGACAGACTTGGTTACAAGTACTGTGCAGATGCCAACGATCCTGATGATTATGGTGCCGGGCCCCATCCGATGAACAAGCTGGGTCGCCTTCGGGTGTCGACAGCGGTGGGCTACCTTGCACCGGCTCGCATTCGACCTAACCTCACCATTCGCGCAAATACGACGGTTACGCGCATCCTGTTTAGCGGATGCAAGGCAACCGGGGTTGAGGTACAAAACGCTGACGGCTCGACGGAAACCCTTAACGCCCACCTGGTTGTACTTTCAGCCGGTGCACTCATGTCCCCAAAAATCCTGATGCATTCCGGGATTGGGCCAAAAACACAACTGGAGTCGTTTGATATTGACGTCATAGGCGACGAACCAGGAGTCGGACAGAATCTTGGTGATCATCCTGCCCTGAGCGTCGTGTGCGAAGTGAATGATTCTGCAATCATCAATCACGACCAGCCGATCATCCAGACGATATTGCGTTATACAGCCGAGGGCTCAGACAAACGTAACGACCTGCAAATTGAACAGATCAGTTTTGCAGGTCGACCAGATGGCCCCGCACTCTTCAGCATCGCCGCTGTACTTGAATACCAGTATGGCCGGGGCGAGTTACGGCTGCGCTCTGCCAATCCTTCAGATCCACCAATCGTCGACAACCGGTTCTGCGAAGATGATCGCGACACCCGCAGGTTAGTCGCCTGCATGAAGGATACTTTAGCGTTTACCGGAAAAGGGGCGCTTAAAGATATGATCAAATCCATTACGTTCCCCGACCCTGCACGGGGAACGGATGATGAATCACTGGCTAAACTCTGCCGACGCTTTTCCGGGAGCGGATATCACCCCTGCGGCACGGTAAAAATGGGGGATGTGAAAGACCCTCTGTCCGTTGTCGATCAGTATGGTCGAGCCCACCGGTTCGATAATCTGGTGGTAGCCGATGCTTCTATTATGCCGTTCGTGCCAAGAGCAAACATCAATCTAACCTGCATTATGATTGGTGAGATGATCGGCGAATGGCTGCGAACAAAGCCTGAACACTACCTTTAGTACAACTATTAGTACTATGAGCACATGCCTATGAATGATATTACGATCAGAAACGTCCAGATTCTTGATGGACTCGGTGGGCAAGCCTACCCAGGTGACGTCGGCATCCAGGATGGCAGAATCACAGAGGTTGGCAATGCGGGCCCGGGAAAAGAAGAAGTCGACGGAAAAGGCCAGTATCTGGCACCCGGTTTTATCGATACACACTCCCATGATGATGGCGCCTTCTTTCGTCATCCAGGAATGGAGTTCAAACTGGCACAGGGTGTCACAACCGTAGTCGCCGGTAATTGCGGATTCAGCGCCATACCACTAGATCCGTCCGTCGACCCCGGTCGTGCAAGTGGCGGCATCCTCGCAGGTCTTGAAGGATCATTCACAGACCTTGAAGGTTATTTCGAGGCAGCGCTGCATAAAGGCCCTGGCATCAACAACATGATGCTTGTCGGGCATAACACCGTGAGAACGCTGGTCATGGGCATGGAGAAACGTGCGCCCGACGCCACCGAACTCGGCACGATGAAATCCCATGTCAGCAAAGCACTTGAACAGGGCGCCTGCGGTTTCTCTACCGGGTTGATCTATCGGCCCGGCCGGTGGAGCGATACAGAAGAGGTGATCGCGCTGGCCAGTGCCGCCAACGAATTTGGTGCGCTCTACACCACCCATATGCGGAATGAAGGCGACCACTTACTTGACGCGGTTGATGAAGCACTTCGGATAGGTCGTGAGTCTGATGTTCACCTGCATATCTCCCATCACAAATCAGCGGGGCCAGCGAACTGGGGGAAAGTCGGTGATTCACTGGCGAAAATTGACGCAGCCCTGGTGGCAGGACAACCCGTTACCCTGGATGTATATCCTTACACCGCGGGCAGCGGAAGAATGATCGAGTATTTTAACCTGGACAACATCAGCCGCGAGCTCGCCGAGGTCATTCGTATCGCCAGCTGTCCTGCCTTCCGTGAATACGAAGGCAAAATGCTAAAGGACATTGCGGCCCAGCAGCAGGTAGATATCTGCGACCTGACACTTACGATACTGACGGCCCCCAAGGGTGACCGCACCATCTGCATTCAGTTCATCATCGATGAGCAGGATATCGCCACTAACCTCGCCCACAAAGACATGATGGTTGGGTCGGATGGTATTCCCGACCTGAAAGGTAAACCGCACCCGAGGCTATTCGGAACTT
The DNA here is from genome assembly GCA_018607685.1 of K189A clade bacterium. Classification (GTDB taxonomy): domain Bacteria; phylum Pseudomonadota; class Gammaproteobacteria; order Pseudomonadales; family Azotimanducaceae; genus UBA9659. The sequence goes on from JABBBA010000254.1 coordinate 7,160, forward strand.
TTCCTCGCATCCTTGCGAAGTACGTACGTGAAGATCAGGTGTTGTCTCTACCTGAAGCAGTAAGACGAATGACATCACTTTCTGCGAAGGTATTTGGGTTGGAAGAGCGCGGCCAGATAAAGGGCGGTTACTGGGCAGATCTCGTGATGTTCGATGCAGATACTGTCAAGGACCTGGCCACCTACGATGAGCCCAAGACTGAACCGGCAGGCATCTCACTGGTTGTCATTAATGGGCGTATTGGGCTTCAGAACGGCCTGCATCGCCATGCCGAGTCAGGTAAAATGCTGCGCTTCAATAACAGCGCGTATGGGGAGTAAAGATGCCTGACGTCTTTCTTATGGCATTAGCCGGTGGTATCTGCATCGGACTTGCATCGGTTCTTCTGATGATCATGCTCGGCAGAATTGCCGGTATCAGCGGCATCGTTTTTACTGCTGTCAAAACACCTGTTCAAAACTTCTGGTCTATTCTGTTTGTTGCAGGACTGATTCCAGGTGCTTTCCTGTTTCACTTCGCTTCAGGCAACCCAATCCCCCCATTTGATGTGTCCATGCCAATGCTGTTAGCCGGCGGATTCATTGTAGGCGTTGGCACCAGGTTGGGTAGTGGTTGTACCAGTGGTCACGGTATTTGCGGGATAGGCCGATTATCAGTCCGGTCCATTATTGCGACCTGCACCTTTATGCTTTTCGGCTTCATTACTGTGTACGTCAGGTTACATGGAGGTGTTGCATGAAACTCTTAATGGCACTTATCAGCGGCATACTTTTTGGTTTTGGCCTTGCCTTGTCAGGCATGACAGATATATCGAAAGTCATCGGCTTTCTTGATCTGTTCGGTAACTGGGACCCAACCCTTGCCTTTGTCATGGGCGGCGGAATATTGGTCAGCCTGCCCTTCTTTCAATTTGGGCTGGGCAAGCTTAAGGCACCATTTTTTGCAGATGTGTTCCGGCTACCCACAAGAACCGACATTGATGGCCGACTAATCACCGGCGCTGCCTTATTCGGTATAGGCTGGGGACTTGTTGGGCTTTGCCCCGGCCCCGCCATCGCATCGCTTGCTTACCTGAATATTGAGATTCTCTACTTTGGCGCGGCCATGCTGGCCGGCATGTTTGTGGCAGATTTTGTGGATGGCTTATTGACCGAAAAGTCATAACGTCGCCGCCTGACTCAACCCTACGGGGCAGCGTCCGGGCAAACATCACCGTCATTTCGACGGAGCAGCGCAAGGGCAAACATCAAAGTCATTTCGACGGAGCAGCGC
>JABBBA010000201.1 GCA_018607685.1 K189A clade bacterium
TCAGGAATCTGTCCGGTGAAGAAGATTTTAACCAGGTCTTTTTTGATGATGTGTTTATCCCCGATAACATGGTGGTCGGAACTCCCGGCAACGGTTGGGAACAGGTGATGAGTGAGTTGGGCTATGAAAGAAGTGGCCCCGAACGATTCCTGAGCGCCTTCCGTGTGATCGTTGAGTTTGCGCGTGAAATTGGATCAAACCCAAGCGATGAACAACTCGTCTTACTGGGTCGCTTGGCTTCTCACCTGGTCACGCTGCGAAGAATGTCCATCTCCGTTGCCGGTATGCTGGGGGCAGGCAAGGTGCCATTAACCGAAGCGGCGTTGATTAAAGATCTTGGTAACAGCTATGAGCGGATGGTGCCGGAGATAGTTCGTTTGGCTGTATCGGGTGATTGTTCTCCTCGATTTGTCGATACGCTTAACGAATGCATACTTCATGCGCCATCATTCACATTAAGAGGTGGCACCCGTGAAATACTCAAAGGCGTCATCGCCCGCGGTCTGGGATTAAGGTAGAACGCTATGAATGAACAACAACAATTAATCAGAGACACCCTGCACAGATTACTGACTGATCTGTGTACGCCGGAAGTCGTTGATAAATCGGAATCAGGCACCTTTGCAGAAAAATTGTGGCAAAACCTGACCGAAACAGGACTTACCGTCGCTGGATTACCTGTAGAAGCAGGTGGCTCCGGTGGCGATCTTGAAGACTCGCTACTGGTTATCCGTGAAGCGGCGAGATTTGCAGCGCCGGTTCCGCTGGCGGAACACTTTATCGCAGGGCTGCTGCTTAGCGAGCAGGGTCAATCGATCGACTCGGGTCCGGTAACCATTGCTGTGGGCGAGTTTGTTATTAGTGATGATTCCTCCCTCAGCGGCAGTGCGAATGATGTTGCGTTTGCTCGTTGGAGTTCGCAGGTCGTGCTGGTTGCGCAGGCGGCTGACGGTTTGAAGTTGTGCAGAGTACCTGCAGCTGAGTTCGAGATTGTTCAGAAAAACAGTGTGGCGGGTGAACCCCGCGATGCGTTAAGTGTGAACACCAGGCTGTCAGAAGATTCTGTTTTTAGCGTAGACCCTCAGACACCGGAAAGAATCAAACTGATGGGGGCAGCACTGCGCGCCATGATGATGTACGGCGCACTGGAGTCCGTGCTGGAGATGACCGTTCAATACTCCACCGAGCGCTCACAGTTTGGTAGGCCGATATCAAAGTTTCAGGCCATTCAACAACAGCTGGCGATACTTGCCGGGGAAGTGTCCGCTAGCCAAATGGCAAGCCACTCTGTAGTTGACTCATTCTCGACCCTGGGTGAACTGGATATCGCGATGGGTAAAGCCAGAATCGGGGAAGCCGTATCAGTCTGTACTGATATCGCACACCAGGTGCATGGTGCGATGGGGTACACCATGGAGCATACACTCAATCATCGGACCCGTCGTTTATGGAATTGGCGTGAAGAGTACGGCAATGAACGAGAATGGCAGGCGCTCGTGGGACGTTATTTTGCAGACCAGGGTGCGGATAAGCTCTGGGGTGCCATGACTGCTCTGTAGGCCTGGTGCATCTGTCTTTAACTAACAGGCCGTGACGAGCGGCCTGTTAGCGTGAACCGAAAAGTCGGCTGGTCTAGGACAAGCTGAAACCTGAGTCTACTGACGGATCAGGTGTATCGCACTTCACCTGGTCTGTGTCTATCATTCGAATCATTGCCGCGAGCACAGATCGTGCGGCCGCACCGTAAAGTCCTGGGTCAGTTTCTGTGTACATCACCGGCACCATTTTCTTGATGTCAGTATATCCATCACCCAGGCATTCCAGGATTTGTCTTTCCCTGTCCAGTCGGTGGTCAATGAATGCCTGTACAAAGGTTTTAACGTCTTTGATGCACGTACCGTGAGTAGGCCAGTAGATTTCGTCGTCTCGCTTCAGGAGTTTCTCGAGGCTCGCAATGTAGCTCGTCATGTCGCCATCCGGCGGGCCAATAACGCTGGTAGACCAGCCCATCACGTGATCACCGGTGAACAATGCATTTTCTTCTTTCAGGCTAAAACAGATGTGGTTTGAAGTGTGTCCAGGTGTGTAAACACATTCGACGGTCCAGCCATCCCCTTCAATGATGTCGCCATCCCGGATTTCAACATCAGGGACGAAATCCATGTCGCCACCCGCTTCGATTTGAACTCCATCGGTCAACTTGCCGGCGCCATGTGGTCCGTATCCGTAGGTTTTTGTCCCCCAGGTTTTCTTCAGGGGAGCCGCGGCTGGCGAGTGATCAGCGTGGGTATGGGTGATCAGAATGTGGGTAACGGTTTCGCCCTTAAGGAGATTCTCGAGTGCACTGATGTGCTCGTCGATCAGGGGACCAGGGTCGATGACAGCGACATTGCCCCGGCCAATAATGTAGGTACCGGTGCCATGGAACGTAAAGCCACTGGGATTGCGAGCTGTGACACGGCGTATGAGTGGTGTCAGTTCGTCCAGCGCGGCATAGGAGTACTCATATTCATAGGTAAACGGGATTTTTGTAGCCATGTCATCAATTCTCGGTTTGAGGATGCAAGCTTAGCAAAAAGAGACCTTTGGTACAGTCATGACAGAACCCGGAAAAGCTTTTATGATGACCGTGCTTGCTTGACTCATGGTCTCTCCCCATATGGGGTGAACGGGCCCTGCGTCAGACATCAAGCATCAAGGAGGAATATATGTCGTCCGATCAGGCAATTTTTAGAAAACTGATTGATATTGGTATCGCACTGTCAGCCGAGAAAGATACCAATAAGCTGATGGAAACCATTTTGCTGGAAGCAAAAGATATCGGTAATGCTGATGGTGGAACGCTCTATCTTCGAACGAAGGAGAACACTCTGAAATTTGAAATCCTGCGCACTGATTCCCTTGGGGTGGCGCAGGGTGGAACGACCGGTGTTGAGATCACCATCCCTCCTGTACTGATGTTCCTTGAAGATGGTTCGCCCAATACACAACAGATTGTTTGCAGTGCCGCGTTGTCCGGTGACACGCTGAACATCGCGGACGCTTACGATTCAACTGCGTTCGACTTTTCAGGTACCAAACGGTTTGATGAAGGAAACAACTATCGCACCAGATCGGTACTGACCGTGCCTCTGAAGAACAGTCAGAATGATGTTATCGGCGTGCTGCAGTTGCTGAATGCCCAGGACCCCGACGGCCAGGTCGTCACATTTTCTGAGCAGATACAGCCGATGATCGAGGCACTTGCCTCACAGGCTGCGGTTGCGCTGGATAATGCCATGTTGATTGAGGCCCAGGAGAATCTTCTGGACTCTTTTATTACCCTGATGGCTCGCGCTGTCGATGCCAAATCGCCTTATACCGGTGGTCATTGTGAACGGGTACCGGAGCTGACAGAGATGCTCACCCGGGCTGCGTGTGATTCAACTACAGGGCCTTTTACCGAGTTCAGCCTGACGGAGGAGGAGTGGTACGAGCTACATATTGGTGCCTGGTTGCATGACTGCGGAAAGGTAACTACCCCCGAATATGTTGTTGATAAGGCCACTAAACTAGAGACAATCACTGACCGTATTCATGAAATCAGGATGCGCTTTGAAGTCATGAAGCTTGAACGAACCATCGCCTTTAAGGACAAGGTGATTGCAGGTAAGGGAGATCCGTTACTGCTTGAAGCCGAGCTCCAAAAGGAGCTGGCGCAGATCGATGATGACTTCCACTTCATCGCGCAATGTAACCTGGGCGGCGAGTTTATGGCAGATGACCTGGTAGAACGGGTTAAGAAAATAGCGAGTACCACCTGGACGCGGACGCTTAGTGACCGGGCGGGTGTTTCGTTTGAAGAGTTAAAGCGAAAGGAGAAGAAAGCCGAATCGTCTCTACCCTGTGAGGAACTGCTGCTGGAAGATCGCCCGGACCATGTGATAGAACATAATTCGGTGGTTCACTCTGCTGATCCTGACAATATCTACGGATTCCAGATTGAGGTTCCCGAGAACAAATATAATCTTGGCGAGGTATATAACCTTTGCGTCTCGCGCGGTACGTTAACAGATGAAGAAAGATTTAAAATTAACGACCACATTGTACAAACGATTGTCATGCTGGACTCTCTACCATTTCCCAAACATTTGGAACGGGTGCCTGAGATTGCCGGTGGGCATCATGAGAAAATGGATGGTACCGGGTATCCCCGGAGGCTGAAGGGCGAAGAGATGTCGGTGCCTGCCAAGGTGATGGCGATAGCCGATGTGTTTGAGGCACTAACGGCGGCGGACCGGCCTTACAAGGCACCTAAAAAATTATCCGACAGCATCAAGATCATGTCATTTATGGTCAAGGACCAGCATTTGGATCCGGAGCTTTTCCGGCTTTTCCTTGAATCCGGCGTATACAGAGACTACGCAGATAAGTATCTGCTACCGACGCAGATTGATGAAATCGATATTGGCAGCTACCTGGGTTAGCCCCTGATCAGCGTGCCAACATGTGCTTCTACACTTCTGGCCAGCGCGCCCAGGTCATAGCCGCCTTCCAGTGTGGAAACGATTCTTCCTTCGCAGAACCGCTCAGCAATGCTAATGAGCTGCATTGTTATCCAGGCGTAATCTGATTCAACGAAATGCAGTTCACCAATTGGGTCCTCAAGGTGTGCGTCAAATCCTGCGCTGATAAACAGAATATCGGGTCTATGATTCTCAAGTGCCGGTAACCATTCTCTTTCTACCCCGGCTTTAAACTGATTACCGGTCGCGCCTTTTTCAAGTGGTACGTTGAGAATGTGTGAATTGGTAAAATCGAGATACCGATGTGGGTAGAAATGTTCCTGGAAACTGGAACAAACCAGAACTTCGGGCCTGTCTTTGAAAATGTCGACGGTTCCGTTGCAGTGATGGACATCAAAATCAACGATAGCGACACGATTGATACGATCGTCCATCAGTGCCAGTTCAGCGGCGAGTGCAATGTTGTTGAAAAGACAAAAACCCATGGCGGCTGCCACTTCAGCATGGTGTCCCGGTGGCCGGATGGCACAAAAGGCCCGCTTTGCCTTTCCGCTCAGTACATCCAGCGTTGCTGCGGCGCAGGCTCCCGCAGCCAGTTTGCTGGCACGAAGGCTACCGGGACTCATATAGGTGTCCGGATCAACCCTGATCACTGCTCTTTCAGGTTCGCTTCCGTTAATGGACTCGATATAGGATTTGGGGTGGACCTTCGAGAGAACCTCATCGGACACTTCCCTTGCCAGAATCATCTCTGTGTCGCTGGTGATGCCTGACTCCGTCAATCTGGACATGACACTTCGCAGTCGGTCAGGACGTTCAGGATGCCCCGGCATCTCATGGGTCTCGCAGTCGGGGTGGGTGTACAGTCGGGTCTCTTTGCTCATAACTCTCTTTGTATAACGATGGCTTTGTAATCCGGGAACAGGTTAAAGCGGCCTTTCAGTGCTGGCAGATAAGGACTGTTGGATGCAGTCAGTTCATTAATCAACTCGATTTTCAATTGTTTGATAGGCTCGAATGAACGGTAGATCAGGTGATGAAGAACATCAAGATAGCGGGGCAGGTCTGTGCAGTCCTGCGGTACATGAAACGTCAATTCTTTACCGCGTTTTGCGACCGTTAGTACAAGTTTATGCCCGTGATAGACAAGGTGGTTGGAGGCTACCCGCCTGGGCAGGTCTTCGCCATGTGACCCCAATCCCAATCCGGATGGGCTTATCGGGTCCGCGGCGTTGACGAAGAAGACCTCCTCGGATCTGTCTTCCTGGAAAAGCTGTAACGCGGTTGCCGTGATGTACTGGGGACCGGGGATTTTTTCAAAAAACCGCCCGGAGACCACTTCGCCACTGAGTTCCATTAGTCGAAGTGCCCGGAACAATGGTGCCCACCTAAAAGCAGCCGATTCGCGTAGACACACTTCACGGAAAACAAGACCGTAACGTGCCAATAATAATCTTGCCCGTTCTTTGTCGAGTTCCTGCTGTTCCAGCAAATCGAGTTCATCGCTGGTATCCGGAATGCGAAACCAGTTACCGGTGAATGGCATGCTGGTTCGCCAACGGTTGAATGTTCCCCGGCGACCCCGTCCAGTGTGTGAAGTGGTGTTTGTAAAAAGGGCGCTGTCTACCTTGAATTCGTTCTGGATTCCACGTCTGAGGGCGCCGACTGAATCGTTGGAAATGCGACCTTCCCAAACCTCCTGCCAGAGTTGTGTTGCCAACTCAGCGGCGGCTAGATTTGTTTTGTCCAGTAATCCTGCAAAATCGTATCTCGCATGCTCGTCATCAAGAAGCTGAGATGCCGGGACAGCCTGGTGTCTCATTAGTTCTGTGTCGCCCTTAAAGCACAGGGAGACCTTTTTCTCTGCCATGCCAAGCCACTGAACTTCACCTTCCTGGAACAACAGGTCGAGCAGGCTCGTTTCGTAATTCGCTAATCTTGCCGGCAGTACTTCAGATTCCCACAGTGATGCCTGAATGGGTAAGCCCCGTAAACGGTCCAGGCACTCATACAATCGGTCCAGGGGATCGGCGTTGGAGTAGCGGGTTTGCCAGGTGAAGATAAACGGCGTCAAGGCCTCGATCGGTTTTGCCTCGATGACTGGCCTGGATCGTGCCCGCTGAATCCTTAACAGATACTCATAGTTGGTTGAGTCGCAGTAGTAGTGGGTTTCATCAAGTTCAATCAACTCGCCGGATACTGCCACGCTGGTTTCCATGAGGCTTTCGAGGCAGTTAAGCGCAGTAGATTCCGCTAGTCCGAGGCATTGGCTGACGAATGAGAGTGAGACGGGACCGTAGTACTGCAGCCAATTCGAGATGAGCGTTTCCAACGCCTGCTCAGTTTCATCCAAGGGGATATCCGACAGGATGGTCTCAAAACTTTTCGCATCATCCTGGCTGACAACAAGTGTTTCGTTACGGATGTATGTAAAAAATTCACCGGTGATATCGAAGGAGAGCAACCTCTTAAGTTGATTCCATTCGCTTACCGGGATTACAGAACGTTCCTTGATCCAGTCCTCAAGGTCTTCCAGGTCCTGTGGTAGATAAGCTGTATCGAGTCGGTGGCGCTGAATGACGAAGTTATCAACTATCTCACGCTTTAGGGAGGGGCGTAATCCGGGGTTAAACACCACCTCTTTCAGCAGGTCTTCACGAAGGTTAGAGACCTTGGTGGCCTTCGGTGTATCAGACATGTACATGTAAGTATTGATCTGGTCCCAGGCAACGGATTGGGCGAATGGGCTGGGCGACGCTGAATCAGTCTCTGAGACCATGATCTGGCGGGTATCGATTTCCTGCAGCATACGTTTCAGGTTGCCGATATCGAATTCGTCGTGCAGGCATGTCCGCCAGGTTTCAAGGAGTATCGGGAAGTCTTCGTACTTCATTACAGAATCCATGAGTTTCTGTGACTGCAACCGGCTCATCCAAAGAGGTTTTCGTTCGTTGAAGCGACCTTTGGAGAGGAGTAGCGAGCGCCCGGCATTTTCCCGAAAGCGGGCACCAAAAAAGCCTGAGCCCTCAAGGCGAATGCGAAGTAGCACTTCAAGCCTGTGAGCGGGAACCATCGCCAGCAGTTCTGCTGCGCTAATCTCATGGGGAAGCTGCAGCACCAGAGATTCGTTGGCAACAAAGACCTCTGGTTGCTCATCAAAGCGTTCCTTCCATGCGGCTTCCAGGGCCATGGCAAGTGGTCTGTTCACTCGGGCTCCCCAACCGGTATGTATCACCAGTTGTTGCCCTGAGGTCCGCCCGGGAGCGGAGCGAATGCGCTCAAAAACGACGTGGCGACGGTGCGGGAGGTCGCTCCGGGAATGCTCTTTCTGACGTTTTAGGAAAGTAATAATTTCATCAGCGACTCTTCCCTCGGTTGAGTGAGTGGTCATTAGTTCTGATTTGAAGGTTTCGGTACTGATGGGATCTTTAATTGTCTCGTTGGCGTGTTCCAGGAACTCACCAATTTTTTCTGAATACTCGAAACTTCGATTGATCGACTCAGCTTTCCAGAAAGGCGGAGCGCTTGCACCGGCTTTGGCCGGCGCCACGATGACATCATTGTGCGTTATTTTTTTTACCTGCCAGGTTTGTGTTCCAAGGGAAAAGACCTGGCCGATGTTGGCTTCCCAGACAAACTCTTCGTCTAACTCTCCGATTCTGGCGTTATCGCCCTCATGCCTGAGTTGAAAGTATCCCCGGTCGGGAATGACGCCACCCGAGAGGTACAGAGAGAGCAGGGCACCTTTTCTTGCTTCAATCCTGTTGTTGGTTCTGTCTACCCTGACCCTGGGTTTTAATTCGTGGATATGGTGATCCGCATAACGACCCAGCAGCATGTTAATGACAAGGTCAAACTCTGTACGTCTGAGGCTATGGTAGGGCGTTGAACGCAGTATTTCCGAATACAGCTCATCGATATCC
>JABBBA010000357.1:0-7230 GCA_018607685.1 K189A clade bacterium
TTGTTTCGGTTAAAGCCGTGGCTATCTGGATTTCGTCTTCTGAAAATTTTGAGAAGGGCGAAGGTAAAGACTCGATACTGGCAATGGCGGGTTGGGTTATGACGGATAGACAGAACCGTATTCTCCTGGATTATCTTGCACCGGAGGTGAGCTCATGATCCCGCATACTGATGATGCGCTCAGGATGCTGAGCCAGCGATTAATGACGCAGCTACTGCCTGACCTCAAGACCATTTACAGTTTGTCAGACGGTGCCCTGATTGGGTTGCTGATTAACGCGATTGCCGACGAGATGGCCGAGGGTATCCAGCGCCGGTTGGATGATATTGCAGAGATGAAGCTGGTCTTTGAAGCGGGGGAGGCTTTGCTATCTGATAGTGACAAGGAGGTCGTCAGTTCCCCTTTACCCTCTTTTCGATTGACTGATGTTGATGCCCACCATGATGCGCTTACACGCATTCTGGTTTCCCTGCACGAAAAGGTCGAGGATAAGAAAATGGAGGTGCTTAACGAGTCTATCTGGGCCTACCTTCGCAGGCATACGCAACGTCACAAGATCACCGCAGTACCCTAGGGAAAAAGCAGTTTATAAGAGCCGTTACCTAAGACGGTTTTCGCGCCACAAGAATAGCCCGGGTTGGGGCGGGGTAGCCTTCGACGGTTTTGGTTTTATCGACGGGGTCCAGATAGTCCTCCAGTGACTGGAATTGCATCCACCTGGTTGCGCGTTGTTCCTCTAAACGGGTGACATTGACATCGACCGTCTTCACGTCGATGAACCCTGCTCGCCGGAGCATGAGTTCCAGCATTGATGTCGATGGAATAAACCAGACATTCGCCATCTTTGCGTAGCGGTCCTCAGGTATCAGCACTGTGTTTTGATCACCTTCAATTATCAGGGTCTCCAGCACGAGTTCGCCGCCGGGTTTTACGAAGCTGAGTAGTTCCTTCAGATGGTCAATGGGCGATCTTCGGTGATAGAGCACACCCAGCGAGAAAACGGTATCAAACCCGCCGAGCGGGGGAAGGTGTTCGCTTCGTAGCGGTAACAGATAAGCGCGGTTTGGCGCACTCAACTTTTGAAGCAAACTGAACTGGTAATTGAACAAAATGGTGGGGTCGATACCAAGTGCCAGGTCAGCACCGGCACCGAGCATTCGGAACAGGTGATAGCCATTGCCACATCCAATATCCAGAACCTGTTTACCCTCGAGAGATTCAATATGTCGGATAATCCGCTGCCATTTCCAGTCACTACGCCACTCGGTGTCGACGAAGGTCTTGCCTACCTGAAGTGGTCCCTTTCGCCAGGGCAGGAACATCGAGAGGACCTCTTCGAAGTCCTCGTTCGGGTCACCGACGCGAACAGTGTCTGAGTCAAACTGGCTGACCCGGGTGGTGGCTCGAATAGAGGCGAGTGCTGCGTCCCATTCTTTAGCGCGACCATGAAGCCGAGCCTCACTCGACACTGCTGTCCTCAGCTGATCGTGAAATGGGGCGATGAAAGTGTCGGAGGTTTCAGCGATAAAACGGTCTATTTCAGAGGGCATCTCGTGTCACTTTTACCTGTTCATTCAGCATGTCGTAAGCGTCGTAAGATGATGAAATCAACGTTGTCAGGAAGTTCTGCGCAAAAATGTGCGCGAGACGATAGAAATAGATTGATACAACAAAATTCCCGAGAATCCATCCGTAGGCTACTGGTAAAAAGAAAGCAATTAGAAGGCAGGGAATAAGGATCACCGTCGTTAGGAGCATCGAACCGGACTCGGTTGTAAACCCGATAATAATTGTCCAGAAAATACCGATGAGAGGAATAGCGAGCGCGGCGGCCCAGCCAAACTCCTTTGCCGTAAGAACCAGGCCGGCGGTGATGAGGATAAGCGCTATGAAAAGGAGAACATGCACCAGTATTTTTTTACCCAGTACTGATACACCCGTCAGGTCCCTCACGTTTCGATTGGAGACATTGATAAAGAACTGCCGCGCCATGTTTCTGGTGACAGAGAGTCCGGCGATGCCGGTCGATAGGTCTGACTGCAGAACCTTGTACTCGTCTTTGGTTAGGTATTCAGCCATTACTTGATGCCAAGGAATGCAGAGAAGTTAAGGCAGCGCACACACTGCCGGGCGACGGAAAAGCCGGCATCTTGCAGTCTTTGCCTGTGTTGTTCCTCGGTATTGGGGATCAGCACATTCTCCAGCGCGGCCCTTTTTTGTGAAATCTCCAGATCACTATAACCGTGCTGTTTTTTAAAATCATGATGCAATGTTGTCATTAAAGCCTGTTCAGCCGAGTCTTCAAATTTAATCTTCTCGGCCAACAGAAGAATGCCACCTTTGTTAAGGCCTGCGTAGATACGCGCAAGAATCTCCTCTCTTTCCTCATCAGGAACGAACTGAAGCGTGAAGTTGAGGATAACAATCGAAGCGTTTTCGATATTTGTTTCTCTTAGATCTTCCAGCAAAATTTCATAGGTGGCAGCGGAATGATCTCTGCCGAGGTTGGCGGTGCATCTCGAGACCATGGCATCAGAGTTATCCACACCGACGACATGGCAACCACTCGGTAAGTGGCGCCGAAGCTGCAAAGTAGACGCCCCAAGTGAGCAACCCAGGTCATAGGCGCGGGTACCCGGCTGACCGTACTTTTCAGCCAGTACCCCAATTAGTTGCAATACAAGTCCGTAGCCGGGGACGCTTCTTTCGATCATGTCCTGGAAAACATCCGCCACGGACTGGTCGAACCGGAAGGCCTCGATAGAAGGCATGGGCCTGGAATAAACCTCGTCCTTTGGGTTTGTCATTGTTCAGACGTGCTAGCGAAGGGGTGCAAAGATTATCATAAACGATGAAATACTTGACCCTATGCACCTGATAGATAAGATGAATTAAACCGGTGTCGCCAACCTGCTCATGTTAAAAAGTGAAAACGAATTGGTAATTCTCGCGTTCAAGCATTCATTGAGCGGTGAACCTGTGCCCTGGTTATCCGCGTGAAGCCCAGTATCCTCCGAATTAATACCGCAGGTGTGCCAATTGATTGGCTAACCTGGCAGGAAGCCGTTTGTCTGCATGCCAGAGAATTGGTGAGCTGGACTTATGGTGAAGAAGTGATGGAAGTCAGGGGGGGGCATTGTCGGCTAACGGGCGAGCAGACGTCACTGACGCTCAACAGCATCATGGCCTGCAAGGGTAAGGTTTTTGACAAAATCCGAAGAGAACCACCGCTGACCAACCGTGCACTGTTTCGAAGAGACCAGAATGTCTGCCTGTATTGCGGGAAGCTATTCAAGGAATGTGATCTGAGTCGCGATCATGTGGTGCCTGTTTCTCGCGGTGGCCAGGACAAGTGGACCAACGTTGTAACCGCCTGCAAACGTTGTAATGCGCACAAGGGCAGCCACATGCTCGATGAATGTACGCTGGAACTGCTCGCACTGCCATACCGTCCGAATCATGCCGAGTATCTCGCGCTTACCCATAGTGGCCGTATCCTGGGGGATCAAATGTCCTTCCTGCGGAGACAGTTCTCTGCCAACAGCAGATTACTGGAAGATGGTCCATTGAATTTATCCAGGAAACCATCGGTCTACTAGGGAGTCCTTGATAACGGTCACGACTCGCGTTTGGTCGGCCCGTCGGTTAGCCTGCATTCATGAAAAGAAAACTCAAACTTCTGCACACGTCTGATATTCACCTTGATGACCGAATTGGCCATGGTGCCGATGCTGGCCCGGGACAGATCGGCTTTACCGCTGTCATCGATGAAGCGATCAACCATGATGTTGATCTTTTTTTGCTGGCCGGTGATCTGTTTGATCACAACAGGGTCAAGCAACCTTGCCTCGACTTCACTACCGAGCAACTCGCCCGGCTTGAGTGTCCGGTGGTGATGATCACGGGTAATCACGATTGCATGGCGGATTACTCCGTTTATCACCGTTATGATCCACGGGATGCTGGATCACACATCACTTTCCTCCAGGACGAACCAGGATCAGTTTGCAGGTTCGAGGACCATGGTGTGACGGTCTGGGGACGGGGCATTGTGGATCACCATCCCGGCCACAAACCGCTCGAGAGTGTACCCGGACACGAGCATGAAGGCTGGTATCTGGGTATGACCCACGGCTATTACGTTGATCGTGGCGCCGAAATGTTTTCTTCGCTCATCACGCCGAGTGAAATTGAGGAAAGTCAGTTGGACTACCTTGCACTAGGACATGTGCATGTTTTTTCAACGATGCAACACGGTAAAACCATTGCGGCCTATCCTGGATCACCAAATCCTGGGCAAGGTGCTAAAGAGATGTCTGTTGCGTTAGTAGACCTTGATCCGGAACAGGGTATCAGCGTCGAAAAAATATCGCTGTCACCAGGGGCGGCGTGACGAAGCCCAATCGAAGGGTATCGTTCCGGAATCCGTAAGCTGCAGTATTTCCGCCCTGGGCGCAGGCTCGTCCAGATAGAGAAACCCGATCGTTCCGAACTGCAATGAAAGGTTGTGCGGGTAAGTTGGTGATCCAGGATTAATACACAGGGTGTCGTCGATAAGATCAATTTGTTCGACGTGGGTATCGCCATAAATGAGCACATCCAGATTCGTCCCGGGAAACAATCTTTCCTTCCATTTCGGAATGGTCAGACTGGGTGGAATTTCAGGCATCGGAATGTAGTGCGTAAGGCCAATATTGAATCCGCCGAGTTTAATCGTCCATGTTTCCCGGACCCTGTGATCATCGGGTTGGACTTCCCGCCCACCGGAACCATCCTCGCCATTTCCCCGTGCGGCATAGACGGGCGCAATTTGTTCGAGACGATCGAGAACCGAAAAGTCATGAATATCACCGGCGTGCAGGATGCATTCTACATCCCGAAACTCTTCGAATACGTGTGGCCAGAGTTCCGGCATAGCTTCTGGAATGTGAGTGTCTGAGATTAGTCCAATTTTCATGTATTCGTGCCGCCATTTTTTGCAGTTCTGGTTTATGCAATGGTGCCGTTGTCCCTAAGCTTGTTAATGATGTCATTACTGATGTCAATTTCAGCGAGGATAGCGTTGGTGTCTGCGCCCAGCGCGGGGGCGCCGTTTCGGATTTCCGGCTGGCTTTTCGAGAACCTGGCCGCCGGTCTCGTCTGCCGAATGGTACCAGCGTGCGGGTGCTCAAGTTCAATGAGCAGATCACTGGCGACTACCTGGGGATGTTCAATAACTTCCCTGCGTTTAAGTACCGGTGCGCAGGGCACACCTGCATCGTCCAGAAGCTTTAGCCATTCCTCTGCGGATCGGGTCAGAAGGGCATCCTGCGTAAGGCCTAGGCGCTCGTTGGCATTGAGATCTCTTTGAGCGGGCGAGTTGAATCGCTCATCATCAATCCACTCGGGATGACCAACGGCCCCAGCGAGGGCCTGCCATTGCGTATTGGTCATGGCTGACACACTAATGTAGTCGGTTTTTGTTTCGTAAATCAGATCAATAAAAGTAGCTGCCCGCTGTGTGCTGACCTCCCTGCCTACAAACGTCTGACCGCCAAAGTCCGATGACCACAGGAATGCAATTACGGCATCCAGCATTGAAACGCGAACATGCTGGCCTTCTCCCGTTCTTTCCTTGTGAAGTAGTGCGCCGGTGACTGCCTGCGCTGTTGTCATGCCGGTTAGCTTGTCTGGCAAAATGGTTCTTACGAGGCGGGGTCTTTCTTCGTCTGATCCCCCTTGTATTGTTGTTAGCCCGCTGATGGCCTGGACGATGGGGTCATAAACGGGCTTGTGGGACCAGGGTCCTTTTTCTCCAAACCCGGAAATTGATACGTAGATAATGTCTTTGTTTACCTTTCTGACTTCCTCTTCACTGATACCCAGGCGCTCTACAACGCCCGGTCGAAAATTCTGGATAAAGACATCCGTGTTGGCGGCAAGTTTAAGCAGTATTTCTTTACCTTCATCGGATTTCAGGTCCAGGGCCAGCGATCGTTTGTTTCGGTTGTTGTTTAGAAAGGTCGCTGTGAACTTGTTTTCTCCATGACCAGCACCCCTGGCGTGGTCGGGTCTTGTTACACCCTCGACTTTGATAACATCAGCGCCCTGGTCCGCGAGCAACATAGTGGCAAAAGGTCCTGAAATAACAGTGGTCAGGTCAAGGATTCGGTAACCGTTGAGGGGGCCGGGCATGGTGAGGCTCTTATGTTTTTTAAAGTGTCGATTCTATCTGGAATTCAGCATGGGTGGCATGGGGCATTCGAGCGTGTCTGCGATAGTACGAAGTAGCTCAGATTCGATGACGCTGACGGCCTGGTCCGCGGTGATGGTCTTTATGCAGGCCTTCAGGAGTTTCGGTTTGCGAAGTGGATGCAGTTGTGCCAGCGCGTCCAGGGCTGCATCCATCTTTTTGAAGTTCAGGTTCTTTTTGTCATTGAGTTGAATATCCAGGCCGATTTCTGTCTTTCCAGCCCCAAACGCAATTTCTGGAGATACACCGGACTGCTTGTCGCAATAGGCCAGAAGTGAAAGCAGGACCTCGCAATGGCTGTGAACGGACTCCAATGTATCGTGCCTTGTACGTGTGTGTTTTGCTTCAAACACTTCGCCCAGGTGCTTGGTGATCATTTTCATTACCGCCCACTCGGATAAGCCAATCCTGCCATCTGCGCGTACCAGGACTTCCAGGTTCGCCATAAACAGTTTGTATTGTTCATAGCTGAGTTGCCGGAGGGTAGGGAAGGCAATTTCCAGCAGCGGCAATTTCATTTCAGGCGTGAGCAGGTGTTCCTGCTCAATCAGTTGCTGCAGAGCGTCGAATACGCCGAGGTCTGATGATGCCTCGAGATGCTTGAGTTGTTTCCCACGAATATCCTCGTTTTGGCTGAGCTGTAGCAGGTAAACGAGGGCCCTGGCTGAATAGGGCTCACGTGCAGCAGCGGTATAGTCGCCAGGCAATCCTCCGATAATCTGCCTGGCTATTTCAACCTGTGATTGTGCAGGGTTGCCAATATTGCTGAGTACCTCATCTGCATTGATGTTGACGGTTGATGCAAAACCCATTGCTCCGACTGGGCTGGTGGTTTCAGTAGGGGTCGATTCCAGGAACCCTCCATCCCAACGAGGTTCGATTCTCTTTATTCGCTCGGCGAGGGGCGGGTGTGTTGCCATCAGTGACGCAAATGAAAAGCGGGCGCCCTCAGAAAAAAAAGTATGACTAAGTTCTGCGCTCTCAGGGTGTTGCAGGAT
>JABBBA010000357.1:7240-8387 GCA_018607685.1 K189A clade bacterium
CGTTTGAGGGCATCGGCGATGCCTTCCGGATTGCGGGTAAATTGAACGGCGGATGCGTCGGCCAGAAATTCTCGTTGGCGACTGACGGCAGCTTTAATCAAATTGCCAAAGAACTGTCCCAGGTAGCCAACGGCCATGAGTCCCACGCCAAATGCCATAACGCCTGCATGTGTTCGGTCACGACCTCTGACGGCGTGGTAGCCAGGCTGGACAAGCATGCGACCCACCAGCGCCATCATCAGGATGCCGTACAGAATTCCCATCAGTCGGATGTTCAGACGCATATCGCCATTCAGGATATGGCTGAACTCATGGGCGATGACACCCTGTAGCTGATCCCGGGTCAGGTTTTCAATCGCTCCCATGGTCACCCCGATTACGGCGTCTCCCGGGGAATACCCTGCCGCGAAGGCGTTAATTGCTGGATCCTGTATGAGGTAAACGGGTGGTACAGGTGTGCCTGACGCGATGGCCATTTCCTCAACGACATTCAGCAGTTTCTGCTTGTTCAGGTCGCCCTGCGCGTTTACCAGCAACTCGCCGTCCATGAGTTCGGCGATAGTTGCCCCGCCTTTGCGTAACATCATGAGTCGAAACAGGCTGGCGAGGGCGATGAGCACTACTACGCCACAGGAGATGGCGAAAAACATTTCCCAGGAAAAGTAGTATTGCCCCGTCGCGATGCGCGCGGTGTCCTGGGCGTTTACAAATACAAACACCAGCACATTGGTCAGGATGATCAGTGAAGCGACGGCCAGAAAGAACAGCAGGAGTAAATACCTGGTGTTTCGCCGGGCCAGATTCTGAGACTCAAAAAAGTCCATATCAGTTCGTCAGCTCAGAGATGCGTTGAACCGGCGCCTTAGAATGAAACGCTGGGGGCCTCCTGGATAGCCTCGCTGTCAGCGAACTCCAGGAGTTCGGCATCCGTCGGGTGTCCGAAACTTGCCGCTAGCACAACCTGCGGGAATGATTGCCGGTAAGTGTTATAGCTCATGACCTGGTCATTAAATGCCTGGCGGGAAAAAGCGATCTTGTTTTCTGTGCTGGTCAACTCTTCAGTCAGCTGCATCATATTCTGGCTGGCCTTCAGATCAGGGTAGGCTTCTACGGCTATATTGAATCTTCCCAGGGCGCTTTGCAGAAC
>JABBBA010000113.1 GCA_018607685.1 K189A clade bacterium
CGTATGTCGGGCCGCCAGTCGGACCTTGTCGAATTGAAATTCTGCCCATTCATCAGCAATCGGACCCAGATAGTCGAGCAGGCTGACGCAGTTTTCATCGAAGTTCACAAAGATGAGGTTGCCGAAGCGCTCACAGCGGACAGGGATCAGGCTGCGGCAGGAAAAATCCAGGTCAGTGAAGTCTTCCGGGTCCCGAACCGATAGCAACTCGCCCTGGTGGGAATAGGTCCAGCCGTGGTACTTACAGGTCAGTCTTGCCTTGCGGCCAGACTTCTCCGTCACAACGGGCGCGCCCCTGTGCCGGCAGGTATTGTAGTGGGCGTAGATTTCGCCATCGTCTCCGTGGACGATGATGACGGGCTGACCTGCGTTCTCCCAGAGCATATAGCAACCGGGATCCGGGATTTCATCTATGTGGGCGGCAAACAGCCATGACTTGCGCCACAGGTGTTCTTTTTCAAGCTCAAAGAAGCGTGGGTCCGTATACCGACCGGCAGGAAGGTCGGGCAAATGCGGGAAACCAACAGGTGGCTCTGTCCTTGCGGCTTCGTACTCCATCAAATCCTTCAGGGTCGTTATTTGCTGTTCATTCATGCCCATGATCAATGCTCCTATTGGCTGGTCATCGGGTTACACTATCGGCTGGATTTGGAAATTGCAACGTGTTACAAAACCTGCCCGGTTTCTCGGGCGAGCCCTGTAATGACGCGTGTTTAAAGAGCACTGATTGCGATATAGTCTCGCTTCGGCCAGACAGATGACAAGTTAATTTAAAGGAGAAGTTCCTTGGCACAAGCAAAGAAGAAAGCCGCTGCAAAAAAGCCAGCAGCGAAAAAAACCGCAGCAAAAAAGGCAGCACCCAAAAAGAGCGCTGCCAAGAAACCGGCTGCTAAGAAAGTAGCAGCGAAAACCAGAAAGGCTCCTCGAACGGTTGCCAAGAAAGGTGCTTCCAATCAGGGTCCCTCGAATAAGACCTTGAAGGAAATGCATCTTAAGATGCTGCGCATTCGCCGATTTGAAGAACGATCCGGTAAGTTGATGGAAGATGGCAAGGTGCCTGGAGCGTTACACCTTTATGTAGGTCAGGAAGCGGTAGCCTCGGGTGTTATGCAGCATCTCACCAGCGAAGACTGGATCACCTCTACTCACCGGGGCCATGGTCACCTGCTTGCGAAGGGTGGCGAGTTCAAGCCCATGTTTGCGGAACTGTTCGGGCGATCTACCGGCTACTGCAAAGGCAAAGGTGGCAGTATGCATATTTCGAATATGGATCTCGGCATGCTGGGCGCTAACGGAATCGTTGGTGGCGGCCCACCCATTGCAATGGGTGCAGCATTTTCAAATCAGTTCCAGGGAAACAAAAACGTTTCGGTTGCCTTCTTCGGCGATGGCGCGTCTAACGAGGGCAGCGTTCATGAGGCGGCCAATATGGCGGCGCTCTATAAGCTGCCGTGCATCTTCGTGTGTGAGAACAATGGCTACGGTGAATACACCCGCCAGTCAAAGCATCAGGCGATTGTTGATGTTGCTGACCGCGCGTCTGGATATGGTATGCCCGGGGTGATTTGCGATGGCATGGATGTCATGTCTGTCTATGAGGCCGCCGGCGAAGCAATTGAACTTGCGCGCAGTGGCGGCGGGCCAACTCTACTGGAATGTAAAACGTATCGTTATTACGATCATGTTGGTATCAGGGGAATGGGTCTTAACTATCGCACCGACGAGGAAGTTGAGGAGTGGAAGAAAAAGGACGCCATTAATAACTTTGAGAAACGGTTGATCCAGCTCGGTGTCATGAGCAGGAAACAGCTCGACGCTCTTGATGCAAAGATCTGCGAAGATATTGAAGAAGCCATACAGTATGCGAGTGATTCTCCTTTTCCCACACCGGATCAGTTGCTCGAAGATGTCTATTACGTGAAAGGAGCATAAGTTATGTCAGAAGCAAAAAAACCGGAACCCAGAGTTCTGCCTTATGTACTCGCAATTAACGAAGGTATTCGTACAGTACTCAGCGAGCAGGATGACGCTTTCCTTGCGGGTGAAGACGTTGCAGAAGCAGGAAGTGTTTATGGCTACTGCGGCGGTCTGCTTGATCAGTTCGGCCCAAGACGTGTTATTGATACGCCGATTTCCGAAAAAGGAATTATGGGCCTAGGCGTCGGTGCATCTGCAACCGGCTGCCGTCCAATCATTGACCTGATGTTTATGGACTTCATTGGTGAATGCATGGACGAAGTGGCCAACCAGATGGCCAAGATGCGATATATGTTCGGTGGCAAGGCAACATTACCTGTCACTGTACTGACCATGGGCGGGGCCGGTGGCAGTATGGCAGCCCAGCACTCTCAAAGCCTGGAAGCCTGGCTTGCTCACTTGCCCGGCATGAAGGTTGTTATGCCTTCTGATGCTTATGACGCCAAGGGTATGATCATCTCCGCATGCCGTGACGATAATCCGGTCTTTGTTGTGTTGAACAAATCATCACTGGCAATGTCAATGGAAGTGCCTGAGGAGTCTTATGAAGTTCCTCTTGGTGAAGCCATTGTTCGAAAGCAGGGTACAGATCTCACCATCGTTGCTTTCGGCCGGATGGTGCACGAAGCGCTTGACGCGGCGGAACAGTTGAAGGATGTTGGCCTTAATGTCGAAGTTATCGACGCACGAAGTGTTCAGCCTTTTGATACTGCGACTGTTGTCACTTCCATCAAAAAAACTCACCGTGCACTGATTGTTCATGAGGCGGTCAAATTTGGCGGTATCGGCGGAGAGATCACAGCGCAGATTCAGGAGCAAGCATTTGACTACCTGGATGCGCCGGTCATGAGAGTCGCTGCACCGTTTTCTCCAGTGCCTTTTAGTCCTGCACTTGAGAGTCTTTATATTCCGAATGCTGCCAGTATCGTTGCGAAGGTTAAAGAAACACTTGAGCTGTAACAGGGTTGCTAGATGACGGTTCAAACAATAGGCATAGTTGCCAACCCTGCCTCAGGTAAAGACGTTCGGCGATTAGTTGCGCGCGCCTCGGTTTTTGATAACCGTGAGAAGTGCGCAATTATCAGGCGGGCGTTGTCCGGTGCGATCAACGCGGGCGGCTACAAGTTCGCGTTCCTTGATGACTCTCATAATATTGCGGGCGGCGCTCTGCTCGAATTGGGCGAAGATTGTGACGCGAAAAGGGTTCCTTCACTGGGAACTTCTTCGGTACTCGATACGATCCAGGGGGCAGTCAGCCTTAAAGAGTTGAAACCCATCGCCACGTTGATACTTGGAGGTGACGGTACCAGTCGAGCGTTTGTAAAAGGTTGGCGGGATTCCGTATTGCTGCCGCTATCTACTGGTACCAATAATGTCTTTCCCCGAATGTCCGAGGCAACCGTTGCTGGCGCCGCTCTGGGTGTGCTGGCCGTTGGCGGTGTAACCCTCGATGAGGTAGCAGTGCCGGTGAAGATAATTGATGTAGAGATAGAAGGTGAAAGCCCTGATCTTGCGCTGATCGATGCCGTAGTAACTCGCGACAGGTTTATTGGATCTCGAGCGCTGCTTGATGGCGACATGATCAACAGGATACTTCTGACCCGGGCAGAGCCCACGGCGGTCGGGATGACTGCGGTAGGCGGACTTATCCGTCCAACACCGGAAGATGAAGATGCGGGTTTGCACCTAACGCTTGGGCGAACAGGCAAGCATCAGGTTCATGCGCCAATTGCGCCTGGTCTGTATGAAACCCTGAGAGTAAAGAAAGTTGAAGTGACGCCATTTAATAAGGTGATTGAATTCAAAGGACCCTGTGTCCTTGCCTTTGATGGCGAAAGAGAACGAGAAATTCAGCCGGGACAAACGGTTCGAATGCGAGTCAGTCGAACCGGACCCAGCGTACTGGATATTGATAAAACAATGCATCTTGCGGCTACTCGCAAGGTGTTTAACTAAGAACTACATTCCGGATAGCGACTTGTTATCCGACTAATAGGAGCAACTGATGCCTAGAGAGATTTACCTCGTCAAAGTCGGCATGTCCATGACTGAGGGAATGGTATCCGAATGGTTTATTGCGGATGGCGCCCAGGTTAAGAAGGGCGAGCTTGTCTATGCGCTGGAAACCGAAAAAGTAAACCTGGATGTCGATTCAGATTACGACGGAACGGTTAAACATTTGGTTGAGGTAGGCGTCACTATAGAGCCAGGCGATGTAGTGGGTTACATCTTTGAGGCAGGGGAAGATATCCCTGATACCCTCGCAGGTGCCCCTGCCGCAGCAGCAGAACCGGTAAGTGAACCCGAACCTGCGGCGTCAGAACCTGCAGCTGCGCCTGTCGCGAGTGCGCCGGTAGCGGTAGCCACACCGGCAGCGCCAAGAGATGGCCATGTTAAATCCTCGCCTGCCGCAAGACGGCTCGCCAGAGAGCTTGGGGTGGATTACACCCGGGTGATGGGATCAGGGCCCGGCGGAAGAATAGTAGAAGCAGATGTTCAGGCAGCCAGCCAAAGCGGTGCAGCAGCTACGGCGGCACCCGCAAGAATGGCAACCGGTCCTGAACCTAAGGCGTCGCCATTGGCCAAACGTCTGGCGTCAGAGCGCGGTATCGATCTTCGCAGCGTTGCCGGTACTGGCCCGGGTGGACGTATTGTCCAGTCAGATATTGAAAACGCAGCCATCACTGGTTCGCGAGGTGGAGGTGCTGTAGCACCTGCCGCTGCGTCAGGACCACAGGCCGGCGAAAGAGTCCCCGTTAAGGGCATGAGAAAGACCATCGCATCCCGTATGCATCACAGCTTGCAGGAAAGCGCGCAGCTGACGATGGATATGGAAGTCAACATGGAAGACGCCGTGAAAATGCGAACGTCACTTGTTGATGAATGGGCTAACGAGGGCGTTAAGCCGACCTATACGGATATCGTGATCAAAGCAGTAGCGAAAGCGCTGCAAGCTCATCCGATGATGAACAGCCAGTTCTTAGGGAGCGAAATAGTGCTGATGCCCGAAATTAACATCGGCATGGCGGTCGCTCTACCGGAAGGTTTGGTTGTACCCGTTGTTCGTAATGTTAATCAGCTGTCTATTAAGGAGTTGGCCCGCGAGACTTCTCGCCTGGCCCTTGCGGCAAGAGATGGAGCGTTGGGTCTTGATGATTATGCCGGTGGTACTTTCACAGTGACTGCACTTGGCATGTATGGCGTCGACTCTTTCACGCCAATCATCAATGAGCCGCAGAGTGGCATTATGGGCGTTAACCGAATATACGATGGTGTTGAGTGGGATGGTGATAAGCCCGTGAAGACCAAGAAAATGAATCTTTCCCTGACCTGGGATCATCGAGCGGTAGACGGTGCGCCAGCGGCAGAATATCTGGTCGAAGTACGTAACCTGCTTCAATCGCCCGTTCGATTACTGGTCTAGGAGGCTCCATGTCAGAACATAATCTGGACCTGCTGGTCATCGGCGGTGGTCCCGGTGGCTATACCGCTGCCATTCGAGCATCACAATTGGGTCTTAGTGTCGGTTTGGCGGAACGCGCTGAACTCGGCGGCGTTTGCCTGAACTGGGGCTGTATCCCGACTAAATCATTGCTCCACACGGCGGACGTCATGCGAGAAGCAATGACCGCCGGTGAATTGGGGCTTGAGATCAGCAAGCCTAAATTCAACCTGAAGAAAGTGGTTAAACGATCACGCGATGTGGCGGCTCAATTAAGCGGCGGCATCTCGCACCTCATGCGCAAGAACAAGATTAGTGTTTTTGTCGGTGATGCGATGTTTCAGGACAAAAATACAGTGAGCGTTGGCGATGACACAATCATTGCTGACAATGTCATTGTGGCAACAGGTGCCAGGGCGAGAAATCTTCCGCATATACAAGCGGATGGAGATCGAATCTGGGATGCCCGGAGCGCAATGACGCCGACATTCATGCCGAAGAAATTACTGATCATTGGCGCAGGTGCCATCGGTGTTGAGTTTGCGAGTTTCTACAACACACTTGGGGCAAAAGTAACGATTGTCGAAGTCATGGACCAGATTCTTCCCGCTGAAGATGCTGAGATCGCTGATCTGGCAAAGCAGTCCTTTATCAATCAGGGAATGGAAGTCTTGACCGGTACTGGTGTTGACGAGGTCAAGGTTGCGGGCAAAACATTGACGGCTACCGTCGGCGGTGAGAGTCGGAAATTTGATGCCGCTATCCTCTCGGTTGGCGTATCCGGTAACATCGAAGACATGGGTCTTGAAGCCATTGGCGTTGAAATTGATCGCGGCTTTGTCAGCGTTGATGAATATCAGCAAACCAGTGTCGATGGTGTTTACGCCATCGGTGATGTGGCGGGTGTTCCCTGTCTTGCACACAAGGCCAGTCATGAAGGCATCATTGCCGTTGAGGGAATTGTCGGTGAAATGCCGCATCCCCTGAACAAGGAAAGAATACCTGGCTGTACTTATAGCCATCCTCAGGTCGCGAGCATCGGTCTGTCTGAAGCGCAAGCTGGTGAAAGAGGCGAGATTAAAGTTGGTCGCTTCCCGTTACTTGCCAATGGTAAAGCGGTTGCCGTGAATGATACGGAAGGCCTGATAAAAACTATTTTTGATGCTTCTACCGGCGCGTTACTGGGTGCGCATATGATCGGCCCAGGTGTAACAGAAATGATCCAGGGTTTTGCAGTGGCCATTGGCCTTGAGACGACCGAGGCGGAACTGATGGATACCATCTTCCCGCATCCGACGTTATCTGAAGCGATGCATGAATCTGTGCTGTCGGCTTACGGGCGGACGATTAATTTCTAGAGTAAAAAACACCCCAAATAATAAAAAAAGCGGATAAGAACAATGACATTTGCCAAGCCATATTCAATTGAACGCCCGGAAGAGATTGCCATTTGTGATCCAGAGAAGGAACTCAAGTGGGCAGAAGTAGATGATGTATTGAACCGGTGTGCCAACGGTCTGCAATCGATTGACCTGGGTCCCGATACGCGAATAGCGGTATTCGCGGAAAATGCCGTTGAAACAGCGATGGCGAACCTGGGCGGGTTAGTCGCCGGCGCGTCGGTTGTACCCGTGAACTTTCACCTGACTGCAGAAGAGGTGAATTACATACTTAGCGACTCAGGTGCGCGTGTCCTGTTCGTCGGTCCAGAGACCTGGGAAAGAGGCGTTGAAGCTGCCGAGGGAACAGAAATCCACACAGTAGTTGCCTGGGGTGCGCCCGAAGGCGCCGCGGTAACGCCATGGTCTGACTGGCTTGCAGGTAATGATGCCGGTGAACCGGACCAGTCCGTTGCACCACTGCCTAATCTTCTTTACACCTCCGGCACAACCGGGCGGCCAAAAGGTACAGACCTGCCCCCTACCATGTTTGCCGGTGGCGCGACCGTCGATGAGCACCTGGCTAACTTCAAAGCAGGTGTGCTGGAAAGGTCAGGCGGGGTAATCGGCCCTCAACTAGTGGTTGGCCCTATGTATCACACGGGTCCACTTTCCGGAACGCGCCAGCTTATTGCAGGGGTCTCTTCGGTCATCATGGCCAGATTCAATGCAGAGAAGACGCTTGAAGCAATCGAGAAGTACGGCATTTTCTCCTCCATTATGGTGCCTACACACTTTGTCCGACTGCTGGGATTGCCGGAAGACGTAAAAGCCAAATATGACCTGTCTTCTATCCGTTCAATCAGCCATACAGGTGCTAAATGTCCGGTCGATGTGAAGCATGGAATGATCGAGTGGTTTGGTCCGGTGTTTATGGATGCCTATGGCGCCAGCGAAGTTGGTACTACCTGCCTGATTACATCTGAAGAGTGGCTGAAATACCCGGGTTCTGTGGGTAAAGCGGTTCCGCCCTTTACCGCACGAATTCTGGACGATGACGACAACGAAGTACCCGCCAATACTGAGGGACGACTCTATTTTGAGGATGCGACCGGCAGGGGCGTGATTTATCACAATGACCCGGAAAAATCCGCGGAAGCGCACATTGCGCCGGGTGTCTTTACTCTGGGTGAAATCGCCTATATGAATGAAGAAGGTTACGTTTTTATTACCGACCGCTTCAGTGACATGGTGGTTTCAGGAGGGGTAAACCTCTATCCCGCGGAACCGGAACAGGTGCTGATTCATCATCCGGCGGTGCTCGATGTCGCCTGTATTGGTGTGCCTCACAAGGAAATGGGCGAGGAACTGAAAGCCCTGGTCATTCCCAAGGAAGGCGTGGAACTGCCTTCACCGGAAGCGATGATTGGCTGGTGTCGTGAGCGACTGTCCCACTATAAGTGCCCGAGAACGCTGGACTTTGTTGATGACCTTGGTCGTAACACCATGGGTAAGATCAACAAGCGGAAGCTTCGTGCGCCATACTGGGAAGGCGTTTCAACCTGATGCTGT
>JABBBA010000252.1 GCA_018607685.1 K189A clade bacterium
GGAGAGCGCAATGATTGGATACGCCACGATTGGCACTAAAGATATGGAAAAAGCAAAGGCCTTCTGGTCAGGCGTACTGGCTTCAAAGGGTGCCAGTGTGCTGATGGATATCGGAAGAATCGCTTTCGTGGGGGCAGGTATGGATCAGCCAATGCTCGCTGTTTGCGTTCCTTACGACGAAAGTGACCCTACGCCAGGCAACGGCAATATGCTTGCGTTTCCGGCCGAGACCCGCGAAGAAGTCGATGCGCTTTACGCGAAAGCAATTGAGCTGGGCGCAACCGACGAGGGCGAACCCGGCGAGAGAATGCCAACGTTCTACGGCGGCTACTTTCGTGATCCGGATGGTAATAAGGCCTGCTTCTACAAGATGGGCTAAGAGCACTTCTGGTCCGGCCGAAAAGCCGGACCATCAATTCTGGCTATCAACCCAGTCGATGAACCGACCGTTATCCCTCAACGATTTTTTTCAGCGCCGACAGATGCTGCGCATTCCACCCCTGTTCATAGGCAAGAAATTCAGCTGGCCCCGATTGTCCCAAACGTTCAAACCCATGATGGATAAGCTCAACCAACGTACCGCTATAGCATGAAGTTAGTCGCAGGGTGATCGTCGTCGGGACTGGCCAGGCACCTTCACCAAACCAGTTATCTTCAAAAGAAAGTTCTGAACCCTCCTCAAAGACAACAATACTCCCGCCAAAGCCCCGCGGACCATCCGGCGTTTCAATGCTCAGCTCAACCCTGCCGTCCTTTCCGGGCTCATATAACTCCAACGTGTGACCTACTCCGAACCAGCCAGACATCCGCCGGATATCCAGAAATTCATGCCAAACATGCTGCGGCAGCGCATCGATCTGTACAGCACGCCTTACAGCAAAGTGTCCAATTTTGACGCCCATTGTTGCCTCCTGTTGAAGTGTTCCCGCGAATTAAGACCGGTGAATCTTGATGGTTTCGCCTAACGGCTCCACGCATCTAGCGTCTTTGTTTCTAGCATTATTCACGATTGTCGACACCGGTGTCACCTGGATCTCCATTCGCACCTCCGGCGCCAGCAACTCCTGAAGTCGGGATGACCCGGTTTCCTGATTCACCCAGGTTCTTGCCTGCTCTACCGTCAGGTGGACGGGGATTCTGTGGTGTATGTTCTTCATGGGTTCCGGTGACGCAGCAGTCACTATCGTGCAACTCTCGATGACCTGGTCACCACGATGCCATCGGTCCCAGAGCCCGGCAAAGGCAAAGCCCGGTTCACTTAAGGGTTCAATATAGTAAGGGACTTTGATAGAGCCCTCTTTTTTCCACTCGTAGTACCCAGAGACCGGCACAACACACCGGCGTCTCTTGAAGGGCTCTTTGTATGCCCTGCTCGTCGCCAGGGTTTCAGACTTCGCATTGAACATGCTGTATCTGGTACTGGGTTCCGGGGACCAGTAAGGTACCAACCACCACCTCATTGAGGGCAACTCCCAACCTTCTGCAGCTGAATGCCTGAGCACGGGCACACTCTGGGTTGGTGCGATGTTGTACTCCGTGGTCACCGTCCAGGGCACATTGCCGCCGACAATTTCCATAATCAGCTGGGTCAGTGGATCGTCTATGATGTTAAATCGGCCGCACATACAAGGACGCTAACATAGATGTGACGCGGGATTCACCCACGGCTGTACAAATTGACCGCTATCCGGTAGCTTGCGATCCTTCACTTAAAGATTAAGAGCTTTGAAGATTAAGAGCTTGAGAGATTAAGACCAAAACAAAGCGGGCCTGGCCGGCTTTTTTTTTTGGATTTTGGAAATGAAACACATACCTAACCTTAAAGACCTCAGCACTGAAGAAATTCAGGATATTCTGGGGCGCGCAGCGACCATCAAGGCGAATCCCAAAGAGTACAGCCAATTGCTCGCGGGCGAATCCCTCGCGATGCTGTTCCAGAAAACCAGCACCAGAACACGGGTGTCTTTTGAAGTTGCGATGACTGAGCTGGGCGGCCACTCCATCTTTGTCGACTGGATGACGTCTAATTTTGTTTTGTCCGGCATTGAGTACGAAACCGAGTATCTTTCGCGCAATGTCAGCTGCATTATGGCGCGGTTGATGCACCACTCGGATCTTGAAAAAATCATCGGTGCCAGCCAGGTGCCGGTGATAAACGGATGCTGTGAAAAATTCCATCCGTGCCAGGCGCTGACAGACATCCTGACCGTTTCCGAGCACTACAATGGTGACCTGTCCTCAGCACATATCGTTTATGTAGGAGTCCAGAACAACGTATCCAACTCACTTGCGGTCATCTGCAGCAAGCTCGGGGTCCAGCTGTCTATCGCTACACCCGAGAACGACGACAATGGCGAAAGTCTGGACGCCGATATTCAGTCGATCATCAAATCTTCAGATCGAATCCAGCACGTAATCGACCCGAGGGAAGTTGTCGGCTCCGCGGACTTTGTGTACACGGACACCTGGATCGATATGCAGTATTTCAACAACCCGGATTTCAAGGATGAAAAGGAAGCCCGCGTTAAACAGATGGCGCCCTACCAGATCAACGAAGCCCTCGTAAAAGATGTCAGCTGCAAGATCATGCACGACATGCCAATACATGATGGCTATGAGATAACACCCGAGATGGTTCGGGACCCACGATCCATTATCTTTGAACAGGCTGAGAATCGCCTTCACGCCCAAAAGGGTCTTCTCTGGTGGCTTTATGATCAGGCCGGGATGATTTCAACATGAGCCACTATCTAATTGCGCGAATTGCAATTCACGACCGAGAGGAATACTCAAAGTACGAAGCCGGGTTTATGGACATTTTTAGCCGGTACGACGGAAAGCTGCTCTCCGTGGACGAAGCACCGAAACTTATTGAAGGCGAATGGCCTGTGACCAGAACGGTACTGGTCGAGTTTCCCTCGGAGGAAAGTGCGATGAACTGGTATCAATCTGATGAGTACCAGAAGCTTGCCCAACACAGGTTCAAGTCAAGCGAGGGCAACATCGTATTGCTCAAGGGCTTCTAAAACTGCTCTGCGACCAACTCTAACCAATGCATCACAGGAATGTCCGCGCCCTCTTTTAACTGTAACTGACAGCCTACATTGGCCGTCACGATAACGTCAGGTTTCCCTTCGACCAACACATCCAGCTTTCGCTCTTTCAGTTGTTTTGACATTTCAGGCTGCAGAATCGAGCAGGTCCCCGCAGATCCACAACAAAGGTGGCCTTCCCTGTGGGGAACAATCTCAAAGCCAACCTCACCCAGTAGTTTTTCGATACTACCGTTGATGCCAAGTCCGTGCTGCATCGAACAGGGTGTATGTACGGCCACCCGAGTCGCTGGGGCCTCGATACCTTGTCCACTCACCAATTCGATGGGGTCGACCAGTTTATCCACAATCGCTTTCGCCCTGGGACAATACTCAGCGTCATACTGCAGTACTTCCGGGTAATCCCTGATCGTCACACCGCAACCGGTGGCGGAGGAAACAATATGATCGATTTGATCAATACGAGGGTAAAGCTGATCGATGACCGCCTTCATCCTCTGCAGACCGGCATCATGCGCTGAGAGGTGATAGTCCAGTGCGCCACAACAACCTTCATGTACGACTTCCGCATCCATACCCTGGTGCCGGAGAATTTTCAGCAACGAGGCGACAACGTTAGGCGTGGCCGCGGACCGGACACAGCCCGATAACAGCACCACTTTCGCGCCCGCGACGGACTCGGTCTGGTGCATCACCGGCATTGTCTCCGGGATATGGTTTCGAATAAAAGCGGGCAACAGCGGCCTGAATATCTGACCTAACTTCAGTAGAGGCTTAAACAGGCCAGAACGTGGCACAACCAGCCGGAGCAGAAATGTTAACAGCCGAGCCCGGAGCGGCCGGTTTGAATGCTCGTTCACAAACTCGCGGCCGATATCCAGTAGCCGCCCGTATTCAACGCCTGACGGACATGTCGTCTCGCATGCACGACAGGTGAGGCAACGATCCAGATGGGCAACACTATCATCAGAGATCGTGTTGTCTTCCAGAAGGTTTTTGATGAGGTAGATGCGCCCCCTGGGACCGTCCAGTTCGTCACCAAGTAGCTGATAGGTAGGACAGGTAGCAGTACAGAATCCACAGTGCACACACTTGCGCAGTATGGCGTCTGCCTCCTGCACTTTAGGCAGCGCGATCAGGTCCGGATGAATGTTGGTTTGCATTAGAGGCCTTCCTCGCGGTACATCCGACCTGGATTAAAAATTCCACCTGGGTCGAAGGTGGATTTAAGTCGTTGATGAAGCTCAAGCTCCAGTTTAGACAAGGGCTGGAATGCCTCCGCCTGAAACCCGCCTTTATCACTGCGAACTCTGGTCCAGTGCCCGACACCCCGATAGCCATCTCGCGGATCTGATGTCGGATCGAGCAACCAGCGCTGGGCGAATCCCCAGTCCAGTATCGAGAAATCGTACTCGTACAAAGGTTCATCCGGTTCCGTAGACAACCGCCAGATGTCTGATGCGTTCTGGAATGCAGGAAGCCGCAGCGCATCAAGTTGGTCCCAGAATGAATTGTCTGCTTGTATACCTTCCAGGTTCTTTTCTGTTGCCTTAACGGCCAGTTCACTGCCGGACAATCGAATGCTAAGGGTATCGCCTGAATAACAACTCGCACTCAATGGGCTGACGCTGTTGGATAACGACTTGATCGTCGCGCGGGCCTGATCGACGGAACATACCCTGGCAATCGTTTTCTCTAATTCAGGTGCAGGGACAACCTTCAGGCTTAAATCAGCCATAAGGCCCAGTGTCCCATAGGCACCACAAACCAGTCGCGAAACGTCGTATCCCGCTACGTTTTTCATGACCTGGCCACCGAATTCACAGTAGGCGCCATCATGCAGAACCATTCCAACACCCAGCAGATGATCCCTCGCGGCGCCGCGATAAGGACGTGCAGAACCTGAAAGACCCGCAGCCACAACGCCTCCAATTGTTGAACCGACGTCATGCGCAGGCGGGTCAAATGCCAGCATCTGGCCTTCAGACTGAAGAAGCGCGTTTAGTGTGCCAACGGGTGTACCCGCCTTAACACGAATGATCAACTCTGCAGGATGGTAATCAAGAATACCCGCGTAAGACTGCGTGGTCAGAACCTGCAGTCCTTCAGGCACGTAGCCAAGGAAACTTTTTGTTTCTCCGCCTGTTAGCTGAATCGGGTTCCCGTCGCTTCCCGCTTTCTTAATGAACTCTGAGAATGCTTCAACCTCTTCCATTAGAATCTATCCAGATGAGGAAATCTTTCTTCCCCCGCATGAACGTGCATGGCACCGAATTCCGCACACCGGCTCAGGGTCGGTATTCCTTTACCGGGGTTGAGTATCCCGTGCTCATCAAACGCATTTTTTATCCCGTGAAAGATCCCCAGTTCATTGCGGTCAAATTGCAGACACATCTCATTGATCTTCTCAACACCAACCCCATGTTCACCCGTGATCGTACCGCCCTTTTCAATGCAGAGTGCCAGGACTTCACTGCCAAATGCTTCTGCCCGGGTCAGCTGATCGGTGTTGTTCGCATCGTAAAGAATCAGGGGATGCAGATTGCCATCTCCGGCGTGGAACACGTTAGCCACCTGCAGCTCATACTTGTGGGACAATTCAGTAATGGCCTGTAATACATTGGCGAGTTCGCGCCTGGGTATCGTACCGTCCATACAGTAGTAATCCGGGGCGATCCGGCCGACGGCGGGAAATGCCGCTTTCCGGCCAAGCCAGAGCTTTTGTCGCTCGATAGCCTCCCATGCAACGGTGAACGTCATACAGTGGTGGGTTCTAAACACCGTTCGCACTGACTCAATCAGTACCTGCAGTTCTTCAGCCGAACCGTCCAGTTCACACAGCAGCATCGCTTCTGCTCCCTCAGGATAGCCGGCACCGACAAAGGCCTCGGCCGCCTGTATCGCAAGCTTGTCCATCATTTCCAGACCTGCAGGCAGCAAGCCCTTACTGATGACGCCTGAGACACTGTTTGCCGCATCAACCACATTAGGAAATGCGGCCATGATGACGGCAATCTCTGATGGTTTGGGTAACAGCTGCACCACCACCTCGACGACTATCCCGAGCATGCCTTCTGAGCCATGCATTAGCGCCAAAAGATCATATCCCGGCGTGTCGTAGCCTTTTCCTCCTATGACGATCAGCTCCCCGCCCGGCAGCACTACTTTCAGCTGTTTTACGTTGTGTACGGTTAACC
Organism: K189A clade bacterium; assembly: GCA_018607685.1. Lineage (GTDB taxonomy): Bacteria > Pseudomonadota > Gammaproteobacteria > Pseudomonadales > Azotimanducaceae > UBA9659. The sequence goes on from JABBBA010000252.1 coordinate 6,251, forward strand.
CGTACTTCAGGCAGTGAACACCGCCGGAGTTTTCCGCAACGTTCCCGCCTATCGTGCAGGCAATTTGTGACGAGGGGTCCGGGGCATAGTACAAACCAAGACTGGATACTGCCTCCGAGATGGCCAGATTGGTAACACCAGGCTGGACCGTAGCGGTTCGCATGGAAGTATCGACATCGACTATCCGGTTGAAGCGCGCCATCACCATAAGTACCCCTTCTGAGTGGGGCATGGCACCACCCGACAAGCCTGTGCCCGCACCCCGCGCAACTAAAGGCACTTCATGGGCATGGCACAAGGCAACAATAGCCTGCACCTGCTCGACGGTATCAGGGATAACAACAACCCCCGGCAACTGCTTCTTCGCCGTAAGACCATCGGTTTCGTAAACGGCCAGCCGCTCATCATCGGTGATGATGTCGCGGGCTACCGCGCGTAAACGTTGAATAAAGTCTTGATTGTTGATTGGCATATGGCAAAGTCATCGCAGCGAATGCCACATTATACGGGGGTCAGCCTTGATTGGTACGCACTCTTTGAATTACGGCTTTCCGGTATAATCAAACAACATTTTCCTGCATCCCTGAGGTGACCAGTGCCTATTAACACTGTTGAAGAAATACTCGAAGATTTTCGTCAGGGAAAGATGGTCCTGATGATGGACGACGAAAATCGCGAAAACGAAGGCGACCTCATCATCGCTGCTGACGTTACTACGCCTGAACACATTACCTTCTTTGCCCGGCATGCCTGCGGACTGATATGCCTGACCGTCACGGAAGAAAGAGCCCAGCGACTAAAAATACCCTTGATGGTCGACAATAACGGTTCAATGCATGAGACCAACTTCACCGTTTCAATTGAAGCCGCAGAAGGCATAACAACCGGGATTTCTGCGGCTGACAGAGCCAAAACAGTTCGAACGGCAGTTGCGAAGAATGCCAGGGCGGACGATCTTGTCCAACCGGGTCATATATTTCCGCTTATCGCCCAACGTGGCGGTGTGTTAACGCGTGCCGGGCATACTGAAGCAGGCTGTGACCTGGCTCGAATGTCGGGTTATGAACCGGCCTCAGTCATCGTTGAGGTCATGAACGAAGATGGCACCATGGCTCAACGACCGGACCTGGAAATATTTGCCGAAAAACACGGTATTAAGATCGGCACCATCGCCGACCTGATCGAGTATCGCAATCTGAATGATACGACTATCGAAAGAATTGATACCAAACAGGTAACAACAGACCATGGAGAATTCGAACTCCACACCTACAAAGATAATATTTCCGAGTGTGTCCACTATGCGCTGGTAAAGGGCGAAGTTAAAGAGGATGAACCTTGCCTTGTCAGGGTCCAGGTGCTCAATACTCTCAGGGATATTCTGAATACCACCCGACCCGGCTACGAAGACACCTGGTCACTATCAGACTCCATGGAACACATCGCACAGTCAGGCGCAGGCGTTGTCGTGTTGGTCGGGCAGGAATTTCACCAGGCCGATGAATTGAACCATGTTCACTATTTTCCGGAGGTTCCACCTATCGAGCGACACACGATGGAGGTCGGGGGTTATCGGGTCGTGGGCACTGGATCTCAAATTTTGAGGGATGTAGGGGTAAGTAAGATGCGCCTCCTCAGCTCACCAACCCGATATAATGCAATTTCTGGGTTTAACCTGGAAGTTGTTGAATTTGTTGAGAAAAATAAACTAGAAAATATCTAGAAAATACCTCAAACCAGCGTGCCTGTGGGCGACCTCAGCCCAGTCACCTTCCTGGTCTGATGATTCTGCTGAACCGGACCGGATCGCTCTGGAACGTTTTTCCACGCCAACACTCATCTATGGCATGAAAGCCAGCTCCTGTGAGAACAGACTCAGTGTTGTGAGTACGACGATTCCAGCTACTTCCAGGCTCAGACCATCACCCAAAACTTACCGGGCCGGGCCTGCCATTTTCTTAGCACTCAAGATGAAACCAGTTTACAAACATTGCTGCAGGATCCGGTGAGCTAGACCCAGGCTTCACCGTTATAAAAAGCCTATGCGGGCGTTCGTTGTGAATCCATAAAGCTACGCTTATGATGTCCAGCAGGTCGTATAAGGGCACCCATGAGCACG
>JABBBA010000143.1:0-6667 GCA_018607685.1 K189A clade bacterium
GAAGATGTCTATCGACGCAATCGTCAATGCCGTAAAAGCCCGAAAGACCCCCAATGTCACAGTGACTGGTGGTGAACCACTTGCCCAGCCGGAATGTCGCTCTCTGTTAACCCGACTCTGTGATGAAGGGTATGCGGTTTCCATCGAGACCAGTGGTGCAATGGATATTGCCGGAATCGATTCCAGGGTGTCGGTGGTACTTGACCTCAAAACACCAGGTTCAGGCGAGGTGTCCCGCAATCTGTTCGAGAATATTCCCCGGTTGAAAACCGATGACCAGGTGAAGTTTGTTATTTGCCACCGGGAAGATTATGAGTGGGCCAGGTTCAAGATGGCGGAATTGGACCTCGCAGAAAAAGTCGATGAGATACTGTTCTCGGCCAGTCATGGAGAGCTTGAATCACGTCAGCTCGCCGATTGGATACTGGAAGACGAGTTGCCCGTCAGGCTGCAGGTTCAGTTACACAAGCTCCTGTGGGGCGATACACCGGGAGTATGAGTCGCGATGAGTAAGAAAGCCGTTATTTTGCTGTCCGGGGGCCTCGATTCTGCCACTGTTCTTGCGGGTGCGCGGGCCGAGGGTTACGACTGTTATTGCCTGAGCTTTTCCTATGGTCAAAAACAGATTGCAGAAATTGGATACGCTGAGCAATTAGCGGTCAGGTTCAAAGCCACTGAGCATCGGGTAGCAGTCATTGATATCGGGGCCTTTGGAGGATCAGCTCTCACCGATGAGCTGATTGATGTGCCGAACGCAAAGGATGTCGACAACGAGATTCCCGTCACCTACGTCCCTGCCAGAAATACCGTGTTCCTGGCGTATGCGCTGGGTTGGGCTGAGGTGCTAGGGTCCAGGGATATCTTCGTGGGCGTCAATGCGGTGGATTATTCAGGCTATCCGGACTGCAGGCCAGAGTTTATCGATGCCTTTGAACAAATGGCGAACCTGGCGACTCGCGCCGGTATAGAAGGCCAGAAGATGACTATCCATGCCCCGCTTATTCAGCTATCCAAAGGGGATATCATAAAAAAAGGGCTTGAGCTGGGCGTGGACTATGCGCAGACGGTGTCCTGCTACCGCCTGAGTGACTCGGGTGAAGCCTGTGGAGATTGTGATAGCTGCGTACTTCGTAAAACGGGGTTCCTCGATGCCGGGATCGCTGATCCAACACGGTATCTTTGATCCAAAAAGGTGCAGAAAATAAATCTGCCGATTCGGGCCAAAAGTCGCCTACTTTGGTAGCAACAGGTTTACTCTCTCTCTATACTGCGGCCCTCAAGGGGGGCGCTTATTCAATTGCTCGTTCGTACCCACGTCAGTGGGGTTCAATTCTGTCATCTATGGGGATAAAAAATGACAAACTTTTCTGTTAGGTCAACGCTTCAATCTGCCGTTTTCGGCCTGATGTTGTCGTTGTTTGCCTTGTCGGCTTCGGCGCTGGAAACATCGTCTACGATCAGGGGTGTGGTCACAGGCAGTGACGGTACACCACTTGGGGGGACCACGGTAACCGTAAGAAACGAAGGCACTTCGTTGACAAGAATAGTGCAAACCAATGAGTCAGGGCAGTTTATGGTTCGCAATCTGCCGGTAGACAATGATTACACTGTTACTGCAACGGGTGATGGTTACAGCAGCAAATCTTTCAATGACGTAGCACTTACCCTGGGTGAGACCACTAACCTTAACTTTAATCTGGCTTCGGCGGGCGTTATCGAAGAACTGGTTGTTACGGGTGCACGGTTGAAAACCCAGGTTGCAGTAGGTCCAAGCGCTGCCTTCGGTCTTGACGTGCTTGAACGCGCACCGGCGATCAATCGAAATATTACCGATATCATTCGAATTGATCCGCGTATCTATGTTGACGAATCCCGGGGTGACATAAATTCAGTCCAGTGTGGAGGCAAGAACTCAAGGTTTAATAGCCTGACCGTGGACGGGGTTAAGACAAACGATTCATTTGGTTTGAATTCAAATGGATACCCAACGGAGCGTATGCCTTTCTCCTACGATGCCATTAATCAGGTGGCTGTCGAACTGGCGCCATTTGATGCGAGATACGGTGGTTTTACTGCCTGTAACATCAATGCGGTGACAAAATCCGGTAGCAACGAATTTTTTGGTTCGGTCTTCTACGATTATACCGATGATGACATGCGAGCAGATGAGCTTGAAGGTGACGATATCACCACCGGTGGTTATGACGAACAACGCTGGGGTGTTTCGGTAGGTGGTCCCATCATTCAGGATAAACTGTTCTTCTTTGCCGCCTACGAAAAGCTGGACGGTGCGAATCTGTTTGACCGCGGGCCAACGGGTTCCGGTGCGGTGAATGAGGTTAATGTTACGCAGGCTGAGCTTGACGAAATTGTTAACATTGCACAGACACTGTATCAGTATGATCCAGGTGGTGTACCCGCGAGCATGGACAACGAGGACGAGAAACTCCTCGTCAAACTTGACTGGTACATTAACGATCAGCAACGAATATCGTTTACCTACAATTATAACGATGGCAATAACTTCACAGAGTCCGATGGCGATCTGGATGAATTTGAATTTGGTAATCACCTCTACGAACGTGGTGCTGAGCTGAACTCTTATTCAGGTACCTGGTACTCGGACTGGACGGATAACTTTTCAACTGAAGTTAGACTGGGCTATCTGGAACTTGATAACCGGCAGATTTCTGTCGGTGGTAACGATTTTGGCGAGATCAGGGTCGAACTGGATGATGTTGATGTCTATCTTGGTGGTGACGACTCTAGACAGTCGAACGATCTCGATTACGATGTAACAAGCTACTCGTTTCGCGGAAACTACCAGCTTAACGATCACAGCCTGAGTTTCGGCATTGAGCGAGAGGAACTGGAGGTTTTCAACCTCTTTATCCAGCACTCGGAGACAGAGATTCGTTTCGATGGCATGGACAATTACCGTAATGGATTTGCAGACGCGATTTACTACAACAACGCGCCTAGCCACAATCCAAGCGACGCTGCGGCAGACTGGGGATATGAAGTGACCACCGCTTTTATCCAGGATGAGTTTGAACTGGCCGATGACCTGGTGATCGTAGCCGGTCTTCGGTACGACTATTACACTAGCGGTGACTCACCGGTTGTTAACCAGGATTTTGCAGCTGAATACGGATTTTCCAACGATGCAACGATAGACGGCGAAGGTCTGCTGCAACCACGACTGGCTTTCACCTATTACCTGTCAGATGTACTGACTCTGCGTGGCGGTGTTGGCCTCTATTCGGGTGGTAATCCGAATGTCTGGTTGTCGAACAACTACTCTAACAACAATGTTTTGCAGTTTGGTCAGCGCGGTCGGTCATTTGGCTATACAGATGGTTCACGGTCACTGTTTGATTCAGACGTCGAGTACAAGGCCGTCGAAGCCGGTGCGCCCGCTGGACCTGGTTACGGTATTCCATCAGAACTTTATGATGCCGTCTCGGCCGGTGTTGGCGATAACTTTGAGATCAATTACCTTGATCCAGGGTTCGACCTGCCTTCAGAGTGGAAATTCGCGCTTGGGGTAACCTACGAGTTTGAAAACAATATGACTCTGCAGGCTGATGTGCTTTGGACCAAGGGCCAGGACAGTGCGATCGTTTTGCACGGTGACCTTGAAAGGGTCGGTCAGACAGATGATGGATATCCTCAGTATGACAGTGTGCGAGCGCCATCTTTCGTCCTGACTAACAGCGATGAGGGTAACGAGTCCTACGGTGCTTCGTTGTTCCTTACCAAGTACTTTGATAACGGCATGGATATGTCACTAGGCTATGCCTATACAGATGCTAAAGATGTGCAGCCGATGACATCATCCGTCGCGTTCTCTAACTATACGAGCCGTGCGTTCTTTGATCCGCAGGAGGATAGGACATCCACATCTAACTACAACATCAAGCACCGGTTTACGGCAACGTATAACTGGAGAGCGGAATGGTTCGGCGCGGATAACCCCACGATCCTTTCCTTCTTCGGTACGCTGCGTGAAGGCCCTGCTTACAGTGATACCTTTGACGGAACCATTAATCCTTATGGGTTTACACCATACCTGGACTTCCAGGAAATCGTTCTTAGACCCGGTGATCGTCGAAATAGCAATGAAGGATCCTGGTGGGGCAAGGTCGATATGAAAGTTGAACAGCAGTTCAAGGTTGGCCCAGGTCAGGCAGCCGCTTTCATCACGATCGACAACCTTGGTAACCTCCTCAACGATGACTGGGGTGTTCTGGATCAAGTTGATTTCCCCAACACCGTTGGTGAAGGCGATGAAGCAGAGCCTCGAGTGGGTGATGCCTCTCGCTATGAGATTCGAGTTGGTTTGAGATACAGCTTCTAGAACTCTTTGCAGGCTTGATAGATTAAGGGGCGACTTGGGTCGCCCCTTTTTTTTGGCTGTTGCTTTAATGGTCGTCTACTGGTTGTTTGTATCCCGCTTACCTTGATCAGGTCCCACGATATTGAGGCGAGTAGCGCTGAGGGCTCTTTATGGTCGTCTACTTGTTGTTTGTATCCCGCTTACCTTAATCAGGTCCCATTAGATTGAGCCAAGTAGCGCTGAGGGCTCGTTTTTGTCACCACCTGTGGCGGATTCTGGCGTTTAGTGTTGTCTTACGGCTTTGGCGATTTCTCCCCACCTGCTTAGGTTTTCGGGGTGGCGGTGGATGTCTTCGCTGGCGAGATAAGTGACGACCCGTGAGGCCACGCCCCGGTATCGGTCAATCAGCGCATCGGCCATATCATCCCATTTGGCGACCAGGGCAAAATGCTGAAGCATTTCATCTGTGACCAGATTTGCCATACCCTGCATATCTCCCTGTTTCATGAGCGCGCCGAGTTGTTGGGTGGTGCCTTCATATCCCAGGTCATCAAATTGGAATGCGTAGTTGGGTGTTGAGCCATAAAAGGAGATTTGCATTCTGGTGCGATTTATCATGGCTTCTCTTTCTTCAGGGGAGTCTCCCGGGATCGCAAACACGGGGATAATTAAATCTATATCACTGGCGCTGCGACCTGATCGGTCAGCACCTGCCTGCAGGTCCGGCAGAAGGCGGTTTTCGATATAGGTCATCGAATGCATGGGATGGACGTGAACCCCATCACATAACTCGCCTGCCACTCTGCACATGTAGGGTCCGACGGCGGAGATATCAATCTTGATATCCTCATAATCATGTCGCCCGGGCGCCCATTGTCCCGGTAGCAGTGACAGGTTGTAGTAAGGGCCCTCATGATGGAGTTTTTCTTCCTGTCGGAAGGCACGAATACAGGCGTTGAAGGCGTTAACGTAGTCCCTCATCTGCGGCGCCGGTTTGTCCCAGTGGGCACTGTATCGGCGCTCGATATGGCCCTTAACCTGGCTTCCCAGACCCAGTCGGAATCGACCCTCGGTGTTTTGAGCGAGTTCCCATGCGATCTGGGCTGACATCATTGGGCTTCTGGGAAACGCGACCGCTATTCCTGTCGTGAAAGTCAGCGAGGGGGCGGCTGTTGCGGCTGCCGCAATCATCATCCATGGAACCTGGCCTGCTTCTGTAAACAGCATGCCAGAGAAGCCAGCGTCTTCAAGTTGATATGCCAGTTCAGCTGATTTCTTCCAGGTGTTTGCACCTGTCATCAGGTCAAATTCCATGGTGCTACCTCACTATTTGATAAGAACGGTGCCTTATAGAAACGCTGGTCGAGGCTCGAGCGTTAGTCGAGCGGAACGAGCTTTACTGGAAGCTCGCTGTAGCCTCGAACAAAAGCCGACCTGTTACGAACCGGTTCACCCATAACGTTAACTTTGCTGAATCGCTTCTGGATTTCTTCCCACAAAACCCGAAGCTGCATCTCGGCAAGACGATTGCCCATACAACGATGGATGCCAAATCCGAATGAGACATGGTTGCGCGCGTTGGGGCGATCGATAATCAATCGGTCCGCGTCTTCAAATATTTCCTCATCCCGGTTGCCTGAGGCGTACCACATCACTACCTTGTCACCCTTTTTGATTTGCTTGCCATGCAGTTCTACATCTTCAAGGGCTGTTCTTCGCATGAAGGCGAGGGGGGTCTGCCAGCGCACAATCTCGGCGACCATGTTGGGAATCAGGGAGGGGTTCGCATTCAGTTTGTCGTACTGTTCCGGAAACCTGTTGAGCGCCAGGACACCCCCGGAGATAGAATTCCTGGTGGTATCGTTACCGCCAACGATGAGCAGAATCAGGTTTCCCAGATACTCGAGTGGGCGATCGACCACGTCTTTTGTATCTTCGTTGTTCGCCATCATAGAGATCAGGTCGAAGCCACCGGTTTGGTTCTCACGCTCGCGCCACAGGCGAGTAAAGTATGCGAGGCATTCCATCATCTCGCGCTGGAAGTCCTCCATGTTATTCACGTACCCGCTGTTTTTCCCGCCCGTTGCGATATCTGACCATCGGGTTAACAGATGGCGATCCTCAAGGGGGAAGTTAAAGAGTGTCGCTAACATTTGAGTGGTGAGCTCAATAGATACCCTATCGACCCAGTTGAAGGTTTCACCGACAGGTAAGCCGTCCAGAATGGTTTCAACCCTGGACCTTATCAGCGGTTCCAGTTCCGCTAGATTGCTTGGCGCGACGACGGGGGAGACGGCTCTGCGCTGGACGTCATGTTTCGGCGGGGCC
>JABBBA010000143.1:6677-8343 GCA_018607685.1 K189A clade bacterium
TGGTGAACTCCTCCAATTGATCCTCGATGCCAATTGAGCCCTGTGAAGAGAATAGTTGGTGATTTTGGTCGACGAACTTGATGTCGTTAAATCGTGTAATAGACCAAAAAGGGCCGTAACGTGAATCAGCCGTGTAATGCACGGGGTCTTCTTTTCGCAGGCGCTCGAAATAGGGCCAGACCACATCATGCTCGGTAAGATACCAGTTACTGATGTCCAGCTCCGAAAGCGGAGTGGTCCATGCCTGTTCCAACATTTTTTCTTTGTTTACTGCAGGTGCATTCATCCGTTGCAATCCTTTGGTGTTCCCGGACCTTAGGTCCTGGTTTATAACCTGCGCTGATCTAATAATTGCACTGATTTATAGATCGCCAAGGTCACATCCCCGGCGTTGCAAGATTGGTTTTAGTTCGCGATAGGCTGCTGGTGTTAGTGAGAGCGGTATTTTCGGGTACAGATGGTGGATGATGTGGTACTGCATGCCCATCGAAAGAATGTTGCCCACATAACTCTTGAATCCCCTTGTGTCCCTGTAGCGAGTTTGTTCCTTGCCAGGGTGGTGTGGCGCCCAACTGAGGTAGTACTCAATGTACGTGATGGCTATTTGATGGGGTATCCACCAGAGAAGTGCGGCTTCAATCGCATAGCCAGACCAGGCAAGCGTAAACATGATTGCCAGGTACACAATCTGGTAGATGACAGCGTCGAGAATCATGTGCTCGTTACCGGTTCGTTTCAGCGTCGCCGGATAGGCATCGCTTCTTCCCGATACCGGTTGGCGGTTCAGGATGCTCTTCCACAGAAAGTGCCAGTCAGAATTTGCGTGGACATTAAAGTCTGGATCGAGTTCGGGGTCGTTCGTGTGTGAGTGATGCTCGTAGTGGGTGTAACGAAGTACGCGATAGGGAAAGACCAATGGGATAGTGGATAGATGGCCAACCAGTTCGTTAAGCCAGCGAAGTGGTTGCCCCTTGCTGGCAATAATATTGTGCTGCGCCTCATGTGACGGTAGGTAGGATAATGCAACGTTGAGAGTTGCCAGGATAAAGCCCAGCCAGAGCGGAATAATGTCCATCAGCACCAGGGGCCAGAGTGCCAGCCAGGCGATCAGGTTGCCAATACCCCAGGCAACGGCGCCCCAGGGAACGCGGTGCATGTATTTGCCGGCGATTTTGCGTTCCAGTACATCCAGCTCCGACTCGCTCAGGGAGTCCAGATTTACAGTGGCATCATTCATGGTCTTTTACCCAGATCCAGCTGCCTCTGAGCTGCGCCATAATGCCAAAGGGGATCGAGATGGCGAACCCGATGCCGTAGGCCATCGTCGTACTAAAATCGGCGCTCATTGCGAGTATCACCTGTGCAGTAAGCGGCGTCAGAAACCCGATGCTAAAGGCAATGGGAGAGAGAAATAGTCCGATCAATTTCATGTGTCACCTGATTTGGAGGGAGGGAGGGATGTTGGCGCCATATGCATCGAATGGTGACTTTACTCTCGGACACTGTCAATAGTGGCCTTTTTATCGTGTCCTCGGGCTAGTATTCGCGGGAGCAGGCTTTGATAGCTTCCCGAACCTCTTCCAGGTCCTGCGCATCTTCGGGATTTTTCGGAGTGATTAAGTCGAATGTTGCCCTTGCTGCGTCGCAATCAGCGGTCGCGCAGTAG
>JABBBA010000044.1 GCA_018607685.1 K189A clade bacterium
CTGCAGTACTTCCGGCGTATGGGGCGGTGGCAGATAAAACAGCATCAGGTCCAGCCCCCCCTCTTTGAATTTGAAACAGTTTTCTTCAAGTTCACCCAGATCATCAGGCGTCGCGGCCTGATGAACAGACGTCATGATTTCCCCGGGGTCACGACCAATATCGCGACAGATGCCGTCGAGCACAGCCTTCTTGGCGACCCATCCCTCAAAATCGAATGCGGCATAGTTCCAGTGTTGCGCCCAGCGCGCGACATTCGGCAGCGTTCGTTTCTCGCCATTGCCGCCGATACAAATCGGCGGATGTGGTTTCTGAACAGGCAGTGGGTTATTGCGCGCATTAGTCAGATTGAAGTATTCGCCCTGAAAATTAGTGACCTCGTTCGTCAGCATCGAGTGGAGGATTTCGCATGCTTCATCAAACCGGTTGAAGCGCTCGGTGAGAGTACCCAGTTCTATGCCGTAGGCATCACACTCTTCCTCGTTCCACCCCGCCCCAATACCAAGCTCAAGACGCCCATCACTAATAATGTCGACGCTGGAAATCATGTTAGCCAGCAGCGCGGGGTGACGATAAACAATACCCGTCACCATGCATCCAAGGCGAATTCGAGTGGTCGCCTGGGCCAACGCCGTTAGCGTTGTCCATGCTTCCATGCAGGGACCACTCGTGTCAGGAACATTGATAGGATAGAAGTGATCAAAGTTCCAGGCGGAATGGAACACATCCATCTTGTCGGCCTCTTGCCACACGGCCAGCATGTCTTGCCAGGTTGTCAGTTGGGGTGAGGTCTTGATCGCGTATTGCATCGTGATATTACCCTTCATAGTTCTACCTCTGACGCTATGAGATCACCCAAACCCTGTCAAGCTGCGTTGCAATTCCGCACCCCATCAATCACTATCAAAACAAACCGGGCTGACGAAAATATGCAGCTACAAACATCGAATCCTCATCGAGACAATGAAGCGTTATGAGCACCAAGCCAATTACAGACTACCAACAGGCGTCCAAAACCTTACGCCAGAGTGATCTGCGCCAGGGACTGTACGACGAAGGTGCGGTGCTGATGGATGGTGTTCTGGTAAACCTGCATGGAGAAAAGCACCGTGCGCGTCGCGCTCTTGAGAACAAGGTCTTCAGGCGCGGCTTCCTTCAGCATTATGAAAAAAATGTTTTCCCGGACACCCTGCGAGCAACCATAGACGGGTTCGTTTCAGACGGGAGTGGTGATCTCGTTGAATTCGGATTCCGCTCTCTGATGAATCTAACCTGCGACTTCGCGGGCATCGATCGACCCAGGGGTGGCCAGGAAGAAACTGACCGTCTCCTGTTACTGATGCGCACCTTCGCGTTAGGCACAACACTCGCGCATTCAAAAGATGACCGGGAGAAAGTCCGCAAGCAGGTGCGGGAAGCGTTGTCAGCCTTCGATAAAGAATTTTTACAACCTTCAATGGCACACAGGGCGTCCCTGATCGCCCGCTATGAGACAGGTGAAATCGACGAGGATGAACTACCCCGGGATGTGCTGACGGTATTGTTGCGCAATGAAGACAATATTGAACTCGACGATCAGGAACTGGTTCGTGAGATGGCATTTTTTGTGGTCGCCGGTGCGCAGACCAGTATCCATTCACTCGTACATGTAATGCATGAAATATTCGCCTGGTCTGCTGACCATCCCGGTGAAAGAGAAAAACTGTTGTCAGATACCATGTTGCTGCAGCGCTGTGTCCACGAAAGCGCACGGTTACACCCATCGAGCCCTGTGGCCAGAAGAAGGGCTGAATGTCCGGTGACGCTCGCAACTGACGAAACTGTGGAGACAGACGAACTGGTCACCATCGACCTGCTTGGCGCAAACAGGGATAACAAAATTTTTGGGGCAGATGCGGCGGAGTTCAATCCATATCGAAAAATTGACAAAGGCACCTCACCCTACGGGCTTTCATTTGGCCTCGGCATGCATGCCTGTATAGGCCGGACGCTTGCAGCCGGCGTCACACCCAAACACGATTCCGACCCCCTTGATCACCAGTACGGCACCATCACAATGATCGTACGTGCACTTCTGGAACACGGCGCACGACCGGATCCTGAGAGGCCGCCGGAAATGGACAGGAAGACGGAGCGACCAAACTGGGGTTACTACCCGGTAATTCTTGAGACGCCCATTCCATGAACTGTCATCAACCCAGAAGAATGTAATATGAAAAATGCAATTGTCACCGGCGCCGGTGGAGATATTGGCGCGTGTATAACAGAGCACGCCGTGCAACTAGGCTACCGGGTTGCCGCTATCGACGTTCAGCCAGAGAGTGTCAATGAACTCGCCGATCGCCTCGACAACGTGATACCCCTCACCGTCGATATCACTGACGAGAATTCAGTCAGGGAGGCATTCGATGTTTTCGGAGGCGTTCCTGACCTGCTGGTAAACAATGCAGGACTCGTACGCTTCGGACCGCTGGAGGATCTGGCAGTGCAGGATTTTCAGGATGTAGTAAATGTAAACCTGGTCGGGAGTTTTATCGTGGCCAAAGAGGCTGCAGCCAGAATGAAGACCGTTGGCAGTGGCGCAATCGTTAACATTACTTCGATCAATGGGACCCACCCCGCTCCGGGTTCAGGCGCCTATGGTGCCACTAAATCAGGTCTCGCCCAGATGACCCAACTGATGTCAGTCGAATGGGGACCATACGGTATTCGTGTCAACGCGGTTGCACCGGGTTTTATAGACGCAGGCATGTCAGCACCCTTTTTTAAAGATGAGTCGGTGCGCAAAAAGCGTGAGGGCGGAGTACCGTTACGCCGACTCGGAACAGCAGAAGATGTGGCGAAGGCCGTCATGTTCCTCGCCTCCGAGGATGCCGCCTATATTTCAGGTCAGGAGATTGCCATCGACGGTGGTGTCATCAACAGTGTGTTGGCTCAGCTACCGCGCGAATGATCAACAGAGTCTTAGTTCAAAAAAATATTAAGGGTGGTGACAGAAAGCATGAGCAAACAGTTCAACAGTAGCATCAAGCTAGCGAAATCGATCGATGTACATGCCCATGCAGTCCTGGATGAATCCATGGGTGCAGCTGGAGAGCATGGCCCGGAACTCATCGAAGCGGAGGGTCAGCCCTCATTGTTTCGAGTCGGCGGATATGAACTGCACGGCGTCAAGTACAGGGACAGTGCATTCATGGATGTCGACATACGCATTGCACGTATGGCGACAGCGGGAATAGATTTCCAGATCCTGTCACCTAACCCACTGACCTACTTTCACTATATTGACGCACCCAGCGCGATCAGTTTCTGTAAACGGCACAATGACGTTTTGATCGAACTGGTAAAATTGCACCCTGAAAAACTGGCCGGCTTCGCCGCGCTACCGATGCAGGATATTCCAGCAGCATGTGATGAACTAAGGCGAGCCGTCACGGAACTGGGTTTACTGGCAGCGTACATAGGCACCGATATTGGCCAACCGCTTGACGGGGCTGCGATGGATCCACTGTACGAAACCTGCGTTGAGCTGGATGTGCCACTATTTATACATCCCGCGCCAGCGGGTATTGATGGCCCGGCGGGCGACCCCAACCTCAGCCGTTTTGACCTGGCTTTAACAACGGGCTTTGCCGCCTCAGAAACCATTGCGGTCTCATCGATCATCTTCGGCGAGGTATTAGAGCGCCACCCGACCCTGGATATATGTGTCAGCCACGGTGGTGGCGCAGTACCCTATCTTGTTGGCCGCCTGGCTCAGGCCAGCAGGGTGCGGGCCTGGTCACCGGAGTCCCTCCGTAAGGACGGAGCGTTTGAGGAAATGCTTGCCAAACTGTGGTTTGACTCCAATGTGCATGACCCTCGATCCTTCAAGTTACTGGAAGACATTGTCGGCACCGATCGCCTGGTTCTGGGGACTAATTTCGCCGGCTGGGATCAGGCTGAGATCCATCACTCGCCGGAATTCTTAATGTTGATGGCTGACAACGCCCGACGACTATTACGAATTCAGTAGTAGACGGGCTGAGGCCCTGGCGGTCATGCGACAGCAAGCGCCTGTTCCAGATCAGCCAGGATATCGTCCTGGTGTTCGATCCCCACACATAGCCGCATCATCCCCGCGGTAACGCCCGCTTTTGCCTGTTCTTCATCCGTCATCTGGCGGTGTGTCGTGGAAGCTGGATGACACGCCAGTGATTTGGCATCGCCGATATTCACAAGGCGTTTGAATAGCTCTAGTTGATCATAAAACTTTACCGCCGCATCGAACCCACCCTTTATTTCAAACGTCAGCAGCGAAGCTGGATTTCCATTGCAGTATTTCTGCGCAAGGGCGTGATAGGGGTCGCTCTTGAGACCTGCGAAGTTAACTTTCGCCACCTTCGCGTGACCCTGCAGGTAGTTGGCCACCACGTGGGCATTCTGGCAATGGCGTTCCATTCGAAGCGCCAGGGTTTCCAGGCCCTGTAACAATAAGAAGGCGTTGAACGGCGAAAGCGTCGAGCCCGTGTTTCGTAGTGGCACCGTACGCGCACGGCCGATGTAGGCTGCGGGGCCCATCGCTTCTGTGTACACAACGCCATGATAAGACGGCTCAGGCTCGGTCATCATTGAAAATCGATCGGCATGTTCTGCCCATGGGAAGTTACCTGAATCAATAATGGCGCCGCCGAGGGAGTTGCCGTGGCCACCCATATACTTGGTCAGGGAATGCACAACGATATCTGCGCCATAGCTGATTGGTTTGATCAGCATTGGCGTGGCGACTGTATTATCCACAATCAGCGGCACACCATGCTCATGGGCGACGGCCGCGAGGGCCTCAATATCAATAATGTTGCCAGCCGGGTTACCGATAGATTCACAGAACACCGCCCGCGTATTTTCATCGATCAGGCTACCAATGGCTGCTGCCGAATCATTCTCAGCAAACCGTACTTCGACACCTTGATTTGGCAGCATATGGGCGAACAGCGTATAGGTCCCACCGTAGAGCTGTGGTGTTGCGACAATGTTGGTACCCGTAGAGGTGATGTTCTGTATGGCATACGTAATAGCGGCGCTGCCGGCACTGACTACAAGCGCACCAATGCCACCCTCAAGGTCTGCAACACGTTGTTCCAGCACATCGTTGGTAGGGTTCATTATCCGGGTATAGATATTGCCGGGAACGGCCAGATTGAACAGATCTGCGCCATGCTGGGCACTGTCGAATTCGTAGGCTACGGTTTGATAGATGGGGGTCGCCACAGCGTGTGTAGTGGGGTCAGTGACGTATCCGGAATGGATCAGCTTGGTCTCGTCTCGCATAGGAACGTGTCGCCTTTTGAATTAGGCCGTTAGTATAGACCGACTTCATTTTCCCTGACCACCGGTTAAGCCGGAGGACTGAAGATGATACTATCTACCTGAGCAACAAGCCGACAGCGAGCATGATCTGACTGAAGTAAATGAACAGCCCGACCCCGACGAGTCCCAGGCACCTAAAAAACGTCCCCTGATCTATCGTGCAATTCCCTGGCTGATCACGATTGCGTGCTTCGCCTTCCTGTACACCCGGATTGCAGGCCCCGCAGCCGCCCAGGATATGAGCGTCATTGCCTACCTGAGCAATGTGTTCGTTTCGGTAAACTGGTGGATGTGGCTCGGACTGATGATCCCCTACTCACTATTCTTTTTTGCCATCGACTCGCTGGTTGTGTGGCGGGTGATCAACTGGTTTAACGCGAAGGTGGCCTATAAAGACATCCTGCCGGTACGCGCCAGCACCTATATCCTGTCAATCCTGAACGAACAGCTTGGCAAGGGTGCAATGGCGTTGTACCTGAGCCGGAGAGAAGGCGTTCCTGGCTGGAAAGTCGGCTCCAGCATGCTGTTTATTATGGTTTGTGAACTGCTTTATCTGTGTGCCTGGGCCAATATCGGACTGGCGCTCCAGTGGGATAACCTGCCAAAGGTCTTTCATGCCCTGCCCTGGGTTGGCATGGGTATTGTTGCCGTCTTCGCCATAGCGTTCCTGTATTTCAGAGGCCACATCCTGCCGGGTTTGAACCTGAGGGATCGCGATATTCTGTTCGCATTTCGAGAAGCCAGGCTTGGTCAGTACGCGCTTATCCTGCTTCTCAGATCTCCGGCCCTGCTGGCCGCGGTTATTGTCTACTCCGAGGCACTCTCACTGTTCGGCATCGAATATTCCTACCTGCAGATGCTCGGCATTCTGCCGGTGATCTTTTTTGGCGCCTCAATACCGGGCCCGTTCCGTGCCGTCGCGGTGTCAATGTGGGTCATCCTGTTCCCGGAGTATCCCGCAGAAATGTCAGCCTTCGGGCTCGTTCAACACAACTTTTTCATTCTGTTTAATGCAGTTATCGGATTGGTTTTTGTTCGGCGCGCGCAAAAAGAGATCTTCGACTGAGAAAGCTATTGGACTTGCTCCTCATTGAGTTTTTAACCTAAACCAGTAGGGTTACCGGTTTAGCTGTGTAGTCGACAGGAAAAGAACATGCTTACCAACTCCGGCGATGAGCCTGCATCTTCACAGGATGACGAAAAGTTACGCTCACCCCGCTATCGCAAATACATGCTTGGCCTGCTGGTGGTCGTGTACACCTTCAATTTCCTCGATCGACAGATCGTTACCATTCTCGCCGAACCCATCAAGGTCGACCTAGGGCTTAACGACACCCAGATCGGCCTGATGACGGGGCTCGCCTTCGCACTTTTCTACACCGTATTGGGTATTCCGATTGCACGACTTGCTGACCGGGCCAATCGCGTCACGATTATTTCCTGTGCGCTGGTGATCTGGAGCGGCATGACGGCCCTGTGCGGCATGGCGCAAAACTTTTCACAGCTACTCGCCGCCCGGGTCGGCGTAGCGGTAGGTGAAGCCGGCTGCACCCCACCTGCGCATTCCCTGATCGCTGACTACTACCCACCGGATCAGCGAGCATCGGCACTGTCGATCTATGCACTGGGCATTCCTATCGGCAGCATTTTCGGACTGCTTGCCGGTGGCTGGATAGCAGAGTTCTATGGCTGGCGAATGGCGTTCCTGCTTGTGGGAATCCCAGGCATCCTGCTCGCGATACTAGTGAAACTGAGCATAATCGAGCCTGTCCGAGGGATGTCGGATACGGCTAGAAGACAGACCCAGGAACAATTACCCCTCGCCATGACCCTAAAGACACTTCTGGCGAATCGAACCATGGTGCATATTGCTATGGGAGGTGCACTCACCTCATTTGTCGGTTACGGACTGGGACAATGGCTACCTGCATATTTCATCAGGATTCATGGAATGGGTCTTGCCGAAACGGCTACCTATTTCGGTCTGGTGCTGGGCGTCGCCAGTGCCATTGGCACTTTTCTGGGAGGTTTTCTGGCTGACCGGCTGGGGAAAAGAGATATCCGTTTCTACGCCTGGCTACCCGCCGCGGGTGTACTGATCGCATTTCCATTTTACATTTTTGCGATGCTATCAGAACAACCCTATGTTGCCATCGCCATACTGGTCGTACCCAGCCTGCTGAACTCCCTGTGGCTCGGGCCATCGTTTGGCACAATACAAAACCTTGCGCCCACTCGCATGAGAGCCATCGCATCTGCCATGGTGTTGTTCATACTCAATATTATCGGCCTGGGCCTTGGGCCATTTTTCGTTGGCGTATTGAGTGATCTGCTGCAGGATCACTACGGACTCTACTCACTACGATATGCAATCCTTATCGCTACCGGCGCGTACTTCTGGGCCGGGGCTCATTTCCTGCTGGCGGGAAGAGGTATCCGTGATGCGATGGCCAAGGCCAACCAGGATGCCGCCGCCGATAATGCGACTTAACCCAAAATAACACTCATCAGCCAGATGCCGGTGACGACAAAGCCAAATGCCCTCGTAGTCGCAGCCGTCGCCAGCAGTGCCGAGGAAAACGGATCTTCAAGCCATCCTGCCAGTGGATTGCGCGTTTTTTCAACAGCGATAGCAGCAGTAGTTCGCGTTTCTTCTGATTGATTACCGGTCATGTTGATTGGTCTCTCTATTCATATTGATTTGGCGCCATTTTAGAAATCGGCCTCTTCAATACAATTCGCTTTTCCCACTCAACACCACGGAAAATCCTGATCAAATGGTACTTCATTAAGTATCGCTCTTTCTTTTAGCGGGGATGCAGTTGTCACGCTTATGCTCCCTGGGCTCGCCGGTGTATGGTGTTTTTCGGCGCGAATGGTATCGTTGGCCACTTTCATGAAAGCGACCAATCACATGTTGATCAATCTATCCGACCGCCACCACGCCTTCGAAGGCAGCTTTAACTTTCGTGATATTGGCGG
>JABBBA010000411.1 GCA_018607685.1 K189A clade bacterium
ATCTCTTCTGAGCATCGACTCAGTCTGGTTGGGTAGATTAAAGATCAGGTCAATATTGAGCGTGTCGAACTCGTCTTTTGCCGACTTTAAACGCCGGACAATCTCTTCTCCTGAGCCGTAACGGTCATATCGGTCCATGGCCTTCAGAAGATTGTTGTCAAATGTCTGGACCCCGACCGAGAGGCGATTGACACCGATGTCGTGCAGGGTTTGGAAGGTCGTATCGTTTAGGTGGTCGGGATTGGTTTCTACGGAGATGTTTTGGATGGAAAATCGATCATGAACCAAATCGAGTGTTTGCTTGAGCTCCGGAAGGTTTACGGTTGGTGTTCCGCCGCCGACGTAGACATCTGAAAACTCAAAACCCAGGTCGGCATAGTGTTCGATTTCACTGCGCAGCGCGATGAAATATCGCTGCGCCTGGTCAGGCTTGTATTTCACTCGATGAAAAGAACAATAGGGGCACAGGGCTTCGCAATAGGGTACGTGGATATAGAGCAGATAACGACGACCCTGGACGGGTGAGGGCGTGATGGTGCCATGCTTTTCCTCGCCAAACCGAAGCATACGCCGGGCAGTACTGCGCATTAATGGAGTAGCGAGTTGAGTTAGCATGAACTCACGGGGAAGCCAGCCCGTGCACTGTGCCAACCTCTGCGAACTTTCCAGGCCCATGGCAGTTCGAGCACTGCTCTACTGTTACGCCATTATCAATAGAATCCTGAGTGGTCGAGAAATCACCACCGGTATTCTCCATGTGAGTAATCGACTCGTCACTATCATGGCAGGATGCGCATACGGCGGCGGCAGGTGACGCGACCTTGTCATCACCGGGGTTGATCATATCTGCACCGGTATCGTTGCTGACCGCCAACACGCTGTCGGCTAGTGGCAGGCCGTAACTCGTGCCTACATGACAACTGAGGCAGTTCTGTAATGGTGCGGGATACTGGACCGCGTGCTCGTCGTATACATAGGTAGAAAAGCCTCTAAAGCCAACGATCTGCAGCGGATTTTCCCGGTAACCAGCGGCATGGATGCCATGAATCATTGTCTTAAAGTCCAGTGACTCCTCCTGCTTGCCATCCGTTGGCGGATTGAACGCGGCTTCCCTGACACTGCGATCAGTATTGCGAGGGTTGTGGCAGGTTGCGCAACCTTCCAGGTTGTCGGTTCGATTATTTCCGTGCAATGACAGAGAGTCATGGCAGTTTAAACATTGCTCAATGGCTACGATCGATCTTCTTGCGCCGGGCATACCATCGGCTTCATTGATGGAAAAATTGGCCAATGCATTTGTTACCGGTATTTGTGTCAGTGCGCCGTCCAACTCCTCTGCGGGATGGCCTTCG
The DNA here is from genome assembly GCA_018607685.1 of K189A clade bacterium. Taxonomy (GTDB): domain Bacteria; phylum Pseudomonadota; class Gammaproteobacteria; order Pseudomonadales; family Azotimanducaceae; genus UBA9659. Next base: position 1,353 of record JABBBA010000411.1, read on the forward strand.
ATGGTGACGGCACCACTACCTGACACGGCAATAAAGGGGGACGCTGAGCCATCCGGTATTGCAATCGGAGACTGGACACGAAAAACGTTGTCACCGGTATTCTCGGCAGCGGATAAAACATCGATGCTGACCGAGCTTGCCCCGATGGCTTCGTTACCGGTATTTGTATATTCAGAAGATGACCAGGCGACAGTGGCGGCAATACGACTAGCGCCACCGCCTTGAGTAAAAGGAGCATCATTCAATATGTCGTAGGCTTGATTGGCATTAGTCGGATCGACAATTTGTAAATCGATAACAGGCTTTTCCCCGGCACCGGTGTTGCTGATGTTCAGGATGTCATACCGGTAGGCTTCCGCCGCCTGGCTTGGACGGTGCAGATGAGATTGGGCGACTGATCCTGAGAGTCCACCCTGCGAATGACAGCTCCGGCAATCAGTGTCGTCACTTTGTCCGCCGTAGTGGTCATCGAAGTCAAGATCATCGTGGCAGGCGCCGCAGGCACGCTGGGTGGGGTACTCATTCCAGTTATCACCATTGGTTGTGAGCTCTGCTACAGGGTCCGAGGTCGCTGAACCGGCGTGACAATCGACACACTCCCAATGGTCTCTTGGATAATGAATGCTGGAATAGTCGTGCAAGCTATCGCGAAAGCCGTATATCTGGTAACTGCCGCCTGCGACCACACTCGGCAGATTCGCGCCGTAGTGTAAGCGGTGGATCATCTCATCGAAAGCGACGCTGTTTGATGAATTAGCATCGGTTGAGCCAGGGTTGTGGCAGGTCACGCAGTAGTCCATTTCGGTTCTACCGCCACCATGCACGGCGAGGTTCTCGTGACACTTGTTGCAGGAACCCGTTGCGACAATGAGTGCGCGCGGTATTTCACTCGTGGCGCCGGTTGATGGCTGAAAATCGTAGGAGGGGTTGGCCGCAACCGGGCCCCCGCCAAATTGAATAGATACCCGATGAGTGAGGTTTTCATCAAAGGACAAGCTGAGCCCTTCGACCTGAGCCTGTGCAACAATGTCTTCATCAAACTCAGACAATGAAGTAATCGCCTGGGCAAACAAATAGCGATAACTGCCGTCGGTATTGTTAACAAGCGTACCGGCTGAACCGCGTTCCGCAGATGCGTGTAAGCGCGGTTCACTGCCTGGACCCACGCCCGGCTGTTCAATGGTATTGGTATAGGATTGCCAGGTGCCGTGCAGGTTGCCGAGGTCAGAAGACTGTAATTTGGCGATGATGAACCGGACGTTCTCTGCGGCAACGTCATTGATCGGGGCGTTGTTGCCATCGGCTACAAAAAAGTGAACGACCGGATTGCCAGTAGCATTGATCTCGACCAGAGAAATGGTGACCTCAAGGTCAAGCGCCTCCTCGTATGGCACGGCTGGGCTGTTGCTGTCAGGCGGTACCACCGGCGTATCCGGCGGCGGCGTGGTGCCGGGAGATGATGGACCCGGCGGCGGTATGTCGTTGCGACCACCACCTCCGCCCCCGCAGCTGACCAACAGGGTCAGCATGCAGCTTATTAATATTACTCGTAGTACTGGCTGGTTCATCTACGGACCCTAAAATTGATACTTCAGTGCGATACCAAATAGATTGACTGTCTCATTCGCTGGCGATTCGCCGAGGCTGAGCAGGTTCGGAACGGTGTTGTAGGCGACATTCTGAGTAGCCCAATCGGTTTCTTCAAAGTCAAAGTATTGGTAGATCAATGTCATCGAGGTGCGTTCATTAACCGTATAGTCAGCCGATAGTGAAATTGAGTGCAGCTCAGTCTCGACATCGGGAAGTGGTGTCGTGTCGAAGTCCGTTGCGCCACCTGTTGTTGTATTAAATGATGACTCGCTATCAACCCATGTATAGTTTGCATCGACTTCCAGTTTCTCAGACACCTGCCAGGCCACACCTGCGCTGATGGTAAACACTTCATCTTCATTGTCGATGCGCCAGTTTCGGGTGGGATCACTGGCCTCAGGCAGGGGAGGAATAATGCGATTCGCTGGTTTCTCGATTCCTCCTCCGAAGGATCTGCTAACGGCCTTTGATTCGTAACTGGACCAGGAAGTGTTCCCGTAACCAGTCACATTGGCGGAAGGTGAATACTGTATATCCAGGGCATAAAAGTACGACTCCGCCCCGGTTAACCCCAGTTCGGTGTCATCATAGTCAATATCCTTCCATTGCAGATCGACACTGAAAAACCACGCACTTAATCCGGAGTAGTTCAGATTGAGTTTGAACTCATCTGTCTCGGCATCGGCCAGGTGAAACTGTGACAGTGCTGGATGATTGTCGTAACGCTGGTCGACGGGGGTCTGGTTGATAAAGTCGATGGTTCGATTGGCGAAGAAGGACTGATCCCATTGATAGGTTGAGGCGCTCCGGTCGCTCAAACTGCCGTCAAGCCTGACCTTTAGGTCGTTACCGAGAGAAAAGCGAAACACGCCCCGATAAGTATCCGTTTCAGTTTCGTCGACTGAGGCATTTTGTCTTTCAATCTTGTCGTACTCATACTCAAGGCTGAGCTTGCTACGGAGCCACGGCAGTCGATAATCTGCACCGGCCAGCGTTCGTTCCTGTTTATAGTCATGGGCATTTGAATAGATTGAAGACAGGGCATCTGGTTGGTCGCTTGCATCGCCTCGGACGTAGTTAAAGGCAACCCGTTTTTTGTCGTAGTCACGGTCGTCAAGAGAATAATTTGCCCTTAGCTGGAGCTTGCGAAGTGATTTTGAACGCGGCCGATAGCTGAATCGAATGCCGCCTGTAAATACGTCAAGATTGTTGTCGTTTCGGCCTACCGGCGCAGGATCGTGAACATTGAGTAGTGGATTAACGGTATAAGGAGCAAGCAATTCATCCTGTTCTACCTGGTCCCAGGCGCCGTTCCATTGAATGCTTAGCCCTGGCGCTATTGGTGGCAGATAACTACCCGAAAAATGTAACTGCCTGCGCTCGTTATCGGGTGATGCGCCCAGGCTTGCCTGGCCAACTGGATAATCTACATCGGCATTACCTGTGCCGGAAAATGGATTCATCCAGGTTAGCTGGTCAGCCTGGTTGTCAAACTCGCTGTAAAGTAGCGAGACGGTGTGCACCAGGCGTTCACCCGAGTAGTTCAGTTGCATACTGGCTGAACTTGAATCTTCGTCTATTTCGACCGGCAGCATGGTGGCAAACGCCGTGGAGGCGTCATAGTAGACTGCTGCGCCTCTAGCCTGGGTGCCTTCTCTGCTGCTGGTATGAACAGACATATCTATCTGCCACTGTGTATTCAGGTGCAAGGTGATGTCCAGGAAGATCGAGTCGCGTTGGATTTCCTGATCGAAATCTCTGGCAGTGGTGTTAAATGCCGTCATGTCACCGGTTGAAGGCCCGGCAACCCAGCTAAGGGGCAAGCCGAGGCTGTCCCCGGACTGTCGCAAAAAAGGAGTTAACCCGTCATCTCGTTTGAACTGTTGGCTGCCATCGAGTGTGAGGGAAATTTTGTAGCGATGAGGTTCGCGCAGTTCAACCTTGAAGTCGTAAGTTGACAGGCCAAGATTAGCGGCTTCAGCTGACCAATATGCTTTATCGGACCACGGCAGGTTACCGATCACATCGAAACCGCCCAGGAAGTGAGTACCTGAATCCTGAAGATCATTGTATTGCCCAAACTGTGCGCCATCGTCATCGCTATAAAGAAATTCAGTCGTTATCTCCCCGGTCGCGGCCAGACATGATGCTGGCAGCCAGGCTACTGAGAATGGAATTATCCAGTTCAGAAATGTCTTCATCGCGGGCTCGTCATCGCGTCAGTCTTGCACCGGAAGGATGATTGCTGCCGTGAACGGCAGGATGGCAGGACATGCAGTTTTTCCCGAGCAGGCTCGCATTGGGCTGCCTGCCTGGTAAACCCCCGCCGGCATTCAGGTCGCTGGGGTGAAAGTTGGCGACATGACATTGCTGGCACAGCTGTGGTCCACGAGCGTTAAGTAACGGTTCGTGTACAGATCCGTGGGGAGTGTGGCAGTTCATGCAGTCATCGCTGGCGGGTGGATGATCAAACAGGAAGGGCCCTCGCTGGGATTCATGACAGGTCAGGCAGGTGTCGTTGAGGTTAATCCCGGTCAGTTCGCCAGGTGACATCGAACCATGCGGGTTGTGACAATCTGTGCAGCTCATCCCGGCTTGCTCGATAGGATGATGGCTGGGTAAACGGACTTCCGAGCGCACACGCTGATGGCAGGCAGTGCACATTTTGATTTGTTGTTCGGGGCCGAGTGATGCCTCTTTCTGCCCATGTATCGTGTGGCAGCTGTTACAGCTGAGGTCCTCCAGGGCATGAACGCTGTTGTCCCAGTGCTGGCTCGTAGTCTGATGGCAGTTGCGACACTGATTATTTTGAGGCTCTGTGCTCGCACCCCCGACTGACTTAAAGGTAATGTCGGGTGATTCATTCATTGGGTTGGAAAGATGCGCAGAACTGTCGCCGTGACAGCTGGTACACGCAGGCTGCCCGCCATCTGTTTCTGAACTGTCAAACCGGGTATGCGTGTGAATTGATGCCGATTGATGGCACATGGCGCAGGCGCTGTCTGCCGAACTGCTGTTGATTAACAGAGAGGTAAATAAGATCAGGAAAATGCAACTGGCTTTCTTCAATGCAATCATAAAGCTACTTCGCAGACATAGATGAAACTGGAATCATAATAATACCAAAGCTGGATTTTTTACGGTTGGAAATTTTCGTTATCGCCGGTCATTTTCCCTATATATGACTTTTATATCGTAATTAGCAGATGTTGCGTTGACCCTGGTCACGAAAAGTACAAAAGCGTTCGAATGCTTGATTTGAGTCATGCGCCTTTTGCTGGAGTCTGCTTACGATTACAACCAATGACCTGACGAATGCCGTGAACTATTGGATAATCCCAACCCAGAGCAAAGCAATAAGCCCGACCATCAACTAGTTGATGACCGACCGGTGTCTCCTTTTGATCCACACATCTGGATGTGGGTTACGATCCTGTTTGTTGGGTACTATTTTTACCTCGACCAGGCGTTACCAAAACCTGAACGGATCTCTTATTCGGCATTTAAGGAAGCGGTAACCGACGGTGAAGTTGAATCCGCCACCTTTAAACTCGATCAAATTCGAGGCCAGTACCTTAATAGTGATGACGCGAACCGAGGCTTTGTCACCACCATCCCCGGTACGCCGGATAGTTCGCTTTTACCTTTGCTTGAAGAGAAAAATGTCACAATCATCGCCGAGACGATCTCGAACCCTACATGGCTGCAACTTTTAATCGGCATAGCACCTTGGCTGTTTCTTGCCGCATTTTTTGTTTATAGCAGTCGTATGTTGCAACAGCGTATGGGTAAAGGAGCAGGTGGTGGATTGTTCGATTTTAACCGTTCGCGGGCCCGCTTATTCGAGCATGATGATCAGGACGTGAGTTTTGAGGATGTGGCCGGATTGGATTCAGCCAAGCAGGATCTAAGAGAAATTATTGAGTTTCTTAAGTTTCCTGAAAGGTTCCAGAGCCTTGGGGCGAAGATACCGAGGGGCGTATTGTTAATGGGTTCTCCCGGCACTGGAAAAACGCTACTAGCCCGGGCTACAGCAAACGAGGCAGGCGTTTCATTTTTTAGTGTCAGTGCCTCAGAGTTTATCGAGATGTATGTGGGTATAGGGGCATCCAGAGTCCGCGATATGTTCGCAGAAGCCAGAAAAAAAGCGCCTGCCCTGATTTTTATTGATGAAATTGATTCGATTGGCAGAATTCGAGGAACCGGGGTTGGCGGGGGGCATGACGAGCGCGAACAAACACTAAATCAAATCTTAGCGGAGATGGATGGATTTAGAGGCGATGAACCGTTGATTGTGTTGGCGGCAACAAACCGCCCAGATGTACTGGACCCGGCACTGCTCAGGCCGGGCAGGTTCGACAGGAAAGTGGTGCTTGAACTTCCACAGAAAAATGCACGAGTGGAAATATTAAAGGTTCACATGCGCACTGTTCCCACAGCCCCCGATGTGGATGTCGAGGAGCTGGGTGGGCTGACGACAGGTTTCTCCGGCGCGGACCTGGCCAACCTTGTCAATGAGGCTGCAATACTTGCTGCCCGTCATGATGAGAAAAAAGTGACTCGAGCAGATTTTACAGAGGCTCACGATAAAGTTGTCATGGGTAGTGAACGACCGGATTTACTCCTGCCATCTGAACGTCGCCGAACCGCGATTCATGAAAGTGGCCATGCGTTAACCGCCATGCTGTTGCCTGAGAGTGATCCGATACATCAGGTGTCGATTATTCCGCGAGGCCGAGCACTTGGTGTTACCGAGCAACTGCCAGTAGAGGACAGGCATAATTATTCCCAGCCCTATGTAGAAGCCCGGCTGGCAGTCATGTTGGCCGGTCGTGTCTCAGAGAAACTGATACTGGGTTCGATCAGTTCCGGGGCGGCGGACGATCTTGAGCAGGCGACCAGGCTTGCAAGATTGATGATCACCCAGTGGGGTATGAGCACTGAAATTGGCCCTGTCCATTTTCACGATGGCGGCGAACATCCCTATCTTGGATACGAGTTGACCCAGCAGAAGGATTACAGCGAGCAGACAGCGAGTAAGATTGACGCTGAGGTGAAAAGAATCGTTGAACAGGCGGAGCAAACTACGTTTTCAATTCTGGAGGCGAACCAGGCGTTACTTGGCCGGTTGGTAGACGAACTGATCAAGCATGAGACGCTGGATCGAGCCGCAGTTGAACGAATCGTGCACCCCTAGCTGTGCAGAATATGCCTGACCACTTTTGTGATGGCGATTGAATCGCCGCTTCGAAGTGCGTGTCGCAGTTGATTGATGACTAACATATGGTCTTCGATGACAGATGGTGATGGTTTGGTTTCTTCCGTTGGAATAATTTTGACCACGTTACTGTCGTCTGTCTGGAAAACCGTCGCCTGGTAGATGGGC
>JABBBA010000421.1 GCA_018607685.1 K189A clade bacterium
AAAACAAACCGGGATACGATAATCCAGATAGCCGGCATTCTGAAGGCAGCCATCTTCACCGTAAATGTATTCCTCGTTGAGAGCCCAGCCAATACCCTGGGCTGCTCCGCCCTGGAACTGACCTTCGACATAATCCGGATGGATCGCCTTACCGGCATCCTGCACAACGGTGTAGCGTAGCACTGTGGTTTTGCCTGTTTCAGGGTCCACTTCGACATCACAAATATGTGACGCAAAAGAAACGCCCGATCCGTCGGCGGTGACTTCATGATGCCCCGCAATAGGTCCACCTGTAGCACCCGCTTCTGCTGCAATCTCTTTTAGTGACAGTGGCGGCAGGTTACCGTGTTCAGAGCCAATCGCTCTTGCAGCACCGTCTTTCCATTCAACGGCGTCCTCAGGGATACCCCACATCTGTGAGGCGCGCGATTTCATGACTTCAATAGCCTCGCGCGCAGCAAAAATTGTAGCCATGCCGGAGGAGAAAGTTCCCCTGCTCCCCTCTGTTGTATCGTTGTGACCGAGTGATGATGTGTCACCGATATTGGTTTTTACCTGATCGTAGGAAATTCCCAGCTCTTCAGCAGCAATCAGTGAAAGGGAGGCACGTGCCCCACCTACATCAATTGTGCCGACCGTCAGGTTAACCGTACCATCAACGCCAATATTCAGATCGCTGCAGGTTTGTCCGCCAATATTGAACCAGAAACCGCAGGCCATACCCCTGCCCTGGTTTTTACCCAGCTTCGCCTTCATATGCGGGTGATCTCTCACCGCCTCCAGCGTTGGTTCGATGCCAATAGGACCGTAGATCGGACCAGCGGGCATGCGAGTTCCTTCCCTGGCGACATTCTTAAGCCTGAACTCCACCGGGTCGATACCCAGCTCTTTGGCGAGCTGATCAATTGTACTTTCGACACCAAATGCCATCATGGGTGCCGATGGCGCTCGATAGGCCGCGACTTTCGGGCGATTGACGAGTACATCAATCCCGACAGCCTTGCTGTTCGCAATGTCGTAACACGCCCATGCGGTCATACCACCCAACATGCCCCAGATACCCGGGAAAGGGCCGTCAGAATATCTACATTCGATGAATGCAGAGGTAATTGTGCCATCCTTCTTTGCACCAATTTTCACATCCATAGAAGTGGCGCAGGTTGGACCAGATGCCTTGAAGACCTCTTCCCGACTCATCACCATCTTGACCGGGCGGTTAGCCTTTCGTGCCAGCGCAAGTGCTACCGGTTCAATCCAGACGTGGGTCTTGCCTCCAAAACCGCCGCCAATTTCCGATGACGTTACCTTGAGTTTGGCTATATCCATTCCGAGCAATGCCGCACACACGATACGAAACGAAAAATGACCCTGTGTCGTGACCCAGAGCTCACCACTACCATCGGGACCAACCGTCGCGAGACAGGCATGAGGTTCAATATATCCCTGATGCGTCTGCTCTGTTTTGTAACTACGCTCCATCACGATGTCAGCTTCTTTCAGCCCCGCTTCAATATCGCCGTGACCAAACTCATAGTGACCCGACTTGTTACTCGGCTTCCCATCCTGTTTGTTATCTGGCTGAACCAGCGCTGCGCCTTTTTTCAATGCTTCATCGACGTCAGTGACGTGAGGCAGCTTTTCATAGGTGACTTTGATCAGCTTCAATGCTTTTTTCGCGGTTGATTTATCAATCGCAGCCACAGCGGCAACCGCGTGGCCATCGTAAAGCGCTCTGTCACGTGCCATACAATTTACAAGTGTCGCGTAATTTCCTGCATCACCGTTCGTCAGGTCAGGCAGGTCTGCGGAAGTCAGTACCGCTTTGACGCCGGGAACCTTCTCTGCCTTCGAGGTATCGATCTTCACGATACGGGCATGCGCATGTGGTGATCGAAGCATAAGACCTACAAGCTGGCCAGGCGCATTTGAATCAGCACCATATCGGGCCCGTCCTGTGACCTTGTCGACACCATCGGGTCGCTCAACCCTGGTACCAATTATTTTGAAATCCTGTCCTGTATATTTCTGATCGTGCTTCATATATCGCGCTCCTATTTCTTCTGACGGCGAAGATCTTTCGCCGCGGCCTGAACAGCCCTGACTATTTTGTCGTACCCGGTACATCGACAGAGGTTACCCGCAAGTGCATAGCGGATTTCCTCGACCGTCGGATCAAGGTTGTCGTCCAGGAGTGCTTTACCGGCGATGAGAAAGCCCGGCGTACAAATACCGCACTGCAACGCTGCGTTATCAATAAACTGTCGTTGCAGCGGATGCAGATTCTCACCATCTGCCATGCCTTCGATCGTTGTGATTTTTCGACCTTCAGCCTCGGCGCCCAGCACCAGGCATGAACAGACCAGGGTGCCGTCCAGCGTAATACTGCAGGCACCACAATCACCAGTGCCACAGCCTTCCTTCACACCGGTCAGACCAACCCGGTCCCGCAGGACATCAAGAAGCGATTCATCCGCCGGACAGACATACTCTACCGGGTCACCATTAATACTTGTTGTAACGTGTACGCCTGTCATTTCTTACCTCCCGCCCGTTCAAAGGCAATATTCGCCGCGCGTTTCGCCAGTACACCGGCAACCCTGACCCGATATTCAATCGTGCCGCGCTTATCATCTATTGGATTACATGCTGCCGAACAAGCTGCAGCCAGATTATCCAGCGCCTCATCATCGAGCTTCGTACCGATAATGGCAGCCGCCGCTTCTTTAACCAGCAACGGGGTTGGTGCTACTGCACCCAGCGCAACCCTTGCACTATCTATCACGCCGCGCTTACATGTCAGGCTCACTGCAACGCCGACCACAGCAATATCCATTTCTGTCCGCGGAATAAATCGCAGGTAAGCATCACCGGATTTTGCCGGACGCTTGGGCAGCGTAACTGCCTCAACAACCTCGCCTTTGGCGAGTGAAGTCTGACCCGGTCCAGTAACGATGTTCTCTACTGCAACGGTGCGACGTTTGGTCTTTCCGACAATTACAGCCTTTGCGCCTGCAGCAATCATCGCAGGCACACTGTCAGCCGCAGGTGATGCATTACAAAGGTTACCCACCATTGTGCAACGACCCTGTACCTGATCTGAGCCAATAAGGTTAGTTGCCTCAACAACACCGGGCCAGGCTTTTACAAGCGCTTTGTTAGCACCTAGTTGCTTGCCCGAAACAGCTGCACCGATCTTGAAACCGGTAGCGGTTTTCTTGATTTCGTTCATGGCCGGGATACGCTTGATATCGACCATCAGGTCAGGATCAATCATGTCCATTCGTAGCCGGACTAGTAAGTCAGTACCACCTGCAAGCACATATGCCTTGCCTTTTTCTTTGGAAAGCAGCGTAACTGCCTCCCTGGTGGTTGTGGGAGATTCATACCTCATAGGCTTGCTCGTTAACCGTAGTGAATTCGTGCTGAGAGTGTAACGGAAGCAGTGTTCCCAAATAAAGGGCTATGATTGCTGGCACGTTCTATTTTGGAACCACTCGCCGGGTTATCAGTCCAGGTCTGGAAGCCAACCCGCGCCAGACCAGCGTCATGCTATAATGGCTTCGTGGACAAGCCGACGCCTAATTCATCGAACCTGATTGCCAGGAAGATTGTATCTCCGCCTTATCGAGTTGTAGTTGCAGGCCGCCGTATCCGGCAAATCACCCGGCATATCTCAGCCATGCTTCCCCAATCGAGGCCCTTGTCGGGACTAGATGTCGACTGTAGCGCCGGTGATCTCGATCCCTACCCTTTTCCGTTTAGCCTGATCTTCGACCAGGGTCTTCACTTCGTTGCTCGTTGTGCTAAAAACGAATCCGTGCAGAAGGGCTCAAGGACGCGATGACCAGTCAGAACACGCAGTTCTTTGAACAGCTCTCTATGAATACAGCAAAGGTCAACGACTTCGTCTACCGGCAGCCCGCTGCGACCTGGATCGTGGTTGCTCTCTTCACGATCACAGGTGTGTTTATAGTAACCAGCACCATTGTCATGTCGGACACCGATATGTGGTATCACCTCGCAGGTGGCCGCCACTTTTTCGACACCTGGCAGACATCCAACCCTTTTGATCGGTCTTATCTCAGCGAGGTGAACGAACACCACAACTATTTCTGGGGTTTCCAGTCTATCTTGTATGCCACCTGGTTGAGTACGGGTTATATCGGCATGTTAGTTCTCAAGGCCACACTGATCCTCATGACAGCCTTTGTGCTCATGAAGATTATCGTCCGAAATCAACCGGTGGGCGACGCATCTTTCAGCCAGCTGTTCGTGTTGGCACTGCTGATTTATCTACTCAGTATGCGCGGCATCAACATTCGACCGTATTATTTTTCATTTCTGTTTATTCCACTTTTCAGCTACATACTGATCTACCGGCGCAACTGGTTCCCGGCTTTACCTGTCCTGACCCTGGTGTGGATAAATACTCACGGTGTGGAATGGGTCATTGGCGCCCTGATCTGTGGAAGCTTTACCGTCCAGCAGATTCTCCTTTACCTTCGCGACCGGAACCCCCGGGAACTTACACCATGCCTGTGGGTCATGCTTTGCCTGCCGGTAACCCTGCTGAACCCATCCGGCTACTACCTGTTGCTCACACCCTTTTTATCTCCTCCTGAGATCTATCAGTTTATTTCCGAACTCGGGCCTTTTGACTATCTGGCAGCACTGGATTTCAGTGCCGGAATCAACAGCAACAACGCCGGCCTTATCCTGATAGCAATACTGATTTTTGGCCTTTTCCGAATTAGAAACGAGAACCTGTCAAAGAATATCTTCCCCATTCTGCTGGCGGTAGGAGGAGCTATCCTGTTGGAACGGGGCGCCCGGTTCCTATGGGAGGCAGCCCTGCTAACAGCCCCCCTTTTCTCTGTCATCGTGCAATCGGATGCCACACGAATCGATCTAAAGCGGTTTGCCGCTCTACTGCTGGTTCTTCTGGTGATTGGCCGCTCATTCTTTCTTGTAAACGCACCGATGATTCACGCTTATCCCTACGCAGAAGATACCTTACCGAGAGGAACAACCGATTTCGTTGAACACCTGAACATAGACGGTAACTATTTGCTCCCTGCCACGTACACGGGTTATGTCGAATGGCGCCTGCCCGACGTCAAGATACATATGGACTTACAAATGCCTCCATTTGATCCCTTCGACTATTTTGAATCCTTCTCCGCCCAGCACTCGGAAGCTGGGTTCCTGCATCTGGTGGACAAATACAAGCCCGACCTTATTGGTGTCACTCGAACAAACACCAACTTCGCGAACATCGTGACGAGGGACCCGAACTACGTGCCTGTTATTTTTGACCAGCTTCTGGTCTTGTACCTGCATCGTCCCTCCTATCCAGAGATCGCGAACCGGTTCGAACTGACACACATCGATCCTTTTAGTCGAGGCATCATTAAAACCGGATCGGTAGACCAGTCGATAGCTGAGTTAGAACGAATGCTCTCGGTCACGGCTAACCTACCGGACGTCCGGCTAATACTTGTCGGCTTGCTTATCGCTCAAGAACGGCTCGAAGATGCCCGGCGTCATCTGGAAATCCTGGCGCAATGGCAGCCCCTGAATCAGTCGGTACTATTTTTCCAGGCCGACATCGCCCACAAGAAAAGCGACTACGAAACGGCAATCTCAAAATACGCTCGGCTATTTGAACTCACAGACGAACCGCACAAGATTGGTCCGCTCCTTGGCGAGTGCTATTTTCGCTCGGAGGATTACCTTAACGCGTACAAAATATTCTCTGTCTCAATCAACCCGTACCGGGACTTAGAAAACAATCTGTTGCACTACTACTTTTATGCTTTTTCTTCCTACATGACAGGAGACCGCAGACAGGCCAGAAAGCTGGTCAGGATCATAGAAGCGCTTTACCAGGACGACAATGAGGCCCTCATTAAAGAAGTACGGACGCTCAAACAGATTCTGGAAGGCTAGTTAGTTCCCGTCCGGAAATCTGAATTCAGCCAAAACCAGTGCAACACCAGGATAATGTTGGATTAATCATCAATTGGTTATCGGGACATAGCCACCGCAGTGTGAACTCTCGGACACGAGCTAGCGGTCCGACAGGTGCAGACATATCCCTGCTTATCTGGAAAACTGGCTTTAGCAATGACCTTGAATCACTGGAGAGAGAAGAATGACTGATCTACTGGGAGGATTTGCCCCGATTATTTTACCCGTGTTGGTACTGGTGCTATGGACACTCATTATGCTTGCGTGGATGGCCGCTGTTCGGCTGCCCTACATGGCTGAACAAAAGATGGGCCCGGAACAGGGAGAGAGGACGTCGGAACTCGGCGCCAAACTGCCACGACATATTCAGTCAAAAGCAGACAACTACAATCACCTGCTGGAGCAACCAACGGCTTTTTATGCCACGGCGCTGGCAAGCGCAATGATCGGACTCGGGGATGGACTGAACCTCTACCTGGCGTGGGCCTACGTCGTCATCAGGATAGTACATAGCCTCGTCCAGGCAACGATCAACAAGGTTATGATCAGGTTTTCGCTGTTCCTGTTGAGCACAATCTGCCTGCTCGTCATGACCGGTAATGCAGTCTTGCAGCTGGCGAACTAGCGTCTAAGAGACTATCCAGCTGTCTGCTTGCTCACTAATGCGGGCAGCCAGCCAATCTGCCATTGATAGTCGCTCCCGTGCGACAGACTCTGCAGTATCCCTACGTTTCCCCGACCAGATTGAATCCGGAAAATACGGGTCATCTTCGTACCGGGGGATAATATGCCAGTGAAGATGAGGTACCTGGTTGCCAAGGGATGCGAGGTTAATCTTTGCGGGCTTCATCGTGTTCGCGATGATTTCCTCTACCCCGATTACAACCTTCATCAGGAGATCTCTCTGGGAAAGATCTAGTTCAGACATTTCAGTCACATGCTGATGCCAGATAACCCGACAAAAACCGGGCAGGTTTGGATCATTAACCTGAACGATACGGCAATCAACGCCTGACCAGATTAGGGAACCTCCCTCTTCCCTGCAAAGCTTGCAACTATCCATGGCACATGTTCCCTTTAAATCTGTGGTGGATTATACGGATTTTACAGCGGTGTCATGTCCATCGCTGTTCGGCCACTATTCACGAAATGCTCCAGACCTCAGACTCGGGTCATTCTGCGTTAACGTAACAGCTACAGGACCTAACATTTAAGGACGACACAATGACTACAGACGAACTTCGATACGACGGCCGGGTTGCACTGATCACCGGCGCCGGCCGCGGACTTGGCCGCGAGCACGCCCTACTGCTCGCATCCCGCGGCTGCAAAATAGTCGTGAATGATCCGGGCGTTGCCTACGACGGAACAGGCAGCGATCAGCACCAGGTGGCGGACGAAGTTGTCGATGAAATCAAGCGCGCCGGAGGCGACGCCGTCGCCAACTATGATTCCGTAGAACAGGGTGATGCCATCATCAAATCAGCCCTTGATGCGTTCGGCCGAATCGATATTGTGATTAACAATGCAGGCATCATCACCCCGGAAACCTGGGCCGAGCTCAGCCTCGAGTCCTGGCAGAAAACAATCAACATAAACCTGACAGGCGTTTTCTCCGTCATGAAAGCCGCCTGGCCGGTACTGGTCGAACAGCAATACGGACGATGTATCTTCACCGCCTCACCCGCTGTCTATGGTGCGGGCGTCGCAGCCTACGCCGCAAGCAAGGCGGGTGTTATCGGGCTTGCCAATTCGTTGCAGTTTGAAGCAAAAAAACTAAAACTCGATATCAAGTGCAACATCATTATTCCCCAGGCCAATACCCGCATGGTGCAGGATCTGAATTCCAACATCTCCGCAAGTCGGGTTGCCAAGGGTAAATCCGAACTGAAAAGTGCCCCTCCAGAGATACTGGACAGAATGGGGCCGGAAAAAGTTTCCGCTATCGTCGCTTGGCTTGCGCATCATGATTGTCAGTCGGATGCCAAAATTTTTGAAGCGGGGGCTGGTTACTTTGCCCAACTTAACTGGGCACGATCAGCGCCCCTGTTTGCGACTGAAAAGGAAGGTATCGAGGGTGCTCCATTGCCTGAACACATCCGCGACGGTCAGGACACATTGCACGATTTCGCTGCCGGTGATATGCCCAGGTCAGGCGATGGCGCAATGGGCTCCCCCAATGCGCTTGAACAAATCTTCGGGCATCTTCGGTCTTAACGCTTTGGAAGAAAGCCGATCGCCGCTGCTCCGGGTACCAATACAGCCAGCGCTACCCAGAGCGCAAGATCGTAATTACCGTGAAGCTGGAAC
>JABBBA010000170.1:0-1060 GCA_018607685.1 K189A clade bacterium
CTTAAGAGCCAATTCTCAGTCTGGTAAGAAAAACCGAGATTGATCAATGTGTAATCAGGCAAAGTGACTTTGTTGGAAAAACCTGCGGCCACTTCATCAACATCAACAATGGAGCCATTAACAGTCCAGCCGTTGCCAAAGTCATAGGTACCCGTCATCGTGTAGATGTCTTCTGGCATACCGGCTCGATTGGAACCGCTTGCGATGTCGCTTATGTTACCGCCCAGCGTACCGCCATAAAGCTGGCTGCAATCGATATTTGGCAAATCATCACAACCAATAAAGCTGAATCGATAACCATTTTCTTCTGTATTCAGGTTAGTCACTTCAATGTGGGAATAACCGAACGTCAGAAGCAGGTTCTCGTTAACCACCCAGCGAACTTCAACTTCGGCGCCTTCAGTTTCCGTTGTCTGGTTCGTTACAATGGACTGAGATGAGAAGTCAGTTCGCTCCTGATGGTAGAGGGCAATTCCAAAGTACAAAGAATTGTCCAGTAAACTACCCTTCAGACCGATTTCCTCCAGTTCGGAATCATCGAAGATACCACCGCTGGCGATATTGCTGGTCACAGCTTCCGCACCCTGGCCTACAATCATTGTTGCCTGCGATGAAGCCGTGATGTAGGGGATAAGCCCGTTGTCGAACTCGTAGCTAATGCTCGCAGTCCAGGAGGTACCGTCTACATCATCGCTCTCATCACTGTTTTCACATCCGGCGACGGGACAGAAGTTATTGGAGCTCGCGAACAGTAGCTTATCTACCGGTTGCTTGCTTTCAACATCAATCGTGTCATATCGAGCACCCAGTAATACGCTAATACCATTGTCGAATACAAAATCACCCATAACGGCAAAGCCGTAATCTGTATATTCACCAACGTAGTACTCGGTGTAGTCATCATCGATCTGGGTCGCAAGAACACGCTTATCAAGGGCCGTAGATGGTCCTGTCAGGTCACGACGGTCAAAATATTCATTCGTATAGTCATCACCATGTTCGAAGTCAGTGTGACGAATCGAAGGAGATATCTGAACTGAAGCGGTCATATTATCCATTG
>JABBBA010000170.1:1070-8264 GCA_018607685.1 K189A clade bacterium
ACCCAGCTATCGTGAAACTGAGAGAATCCATAGGCATTCTCATTTTCATTGTCATACTGTTCGTAGAAAAACTGGTTCTTCCACTCCCACTCGTTCTCGGTCGTAACGATCACGTCAAAATAGAGCGTCGTCACCGTATTATCCAGGAAGTCTTCTGGCGCAACCAGAACATTGTTGCCACTAATTTTGCCGATGCCCGGGTTATCAAGTGCAAGGGCTGAAAGGTCACCTACCAAAATCTCGAGGAAATCGATATCTTCCTGGTTGTCAGGAAGCAATTCACCACCCGCCAGCCCAGGAGTAATGAAATCGAACCGGAACGGATTGAGGTTCGTGAAACCGTCCCCATCTGTGTCAAATTCCTGGTGAGAAATTCGTCCGTCACCATTGGTATCAAGCGGCTTGGCAGTACCGGTTACATAGGTTCCATCATCAATCAGGTCCTGGGTTAAACGGTTCCAACCAGCAATCTGGTTGCCTGAATAGTCGTGCCACATACCACCGAACTGAACTCGAACACTGTCCGAGATATCCATATCAAAGGACAGCTGCAGAAGGTTTTGGTCAACAGAAGAGTTGTCATAATAACTCCCTGAGTTTTCCACTTCTCCGTAAATGTAGTAACCAAATTCCTGATTACCTAGCTTGCCAGGACCGCCGACCTCAGCAGTGATGATTGATTTATCCCAGCTACCAGTCGTGAAGGACATTGCACCTGTTTGCTCAGGAATAAACTGACCTGTCTCTTCGATGCGTGCCGACTTCGGGTTGAAGTTCAGGTAACCACCGATCTTGGACGGACCATAAATAGGTGATGCTGGGCCACGTACAATATCGATTCGGTCTGATGCACCGATCGGTGTTGGATAATTACCGGGGTTATCAAGGCGGCGCACACCGCGGAAATAAGTTTCGCCTGGTGTACCACGAACATCGAGGCCACCCGCTACACCAAAGAAGGATTGAGTAAAACTACCCGGCGCCACTGCAACCAGTTCATCAATATCATGCATGTTGAATCGTTCCATCATTTCTGCCGAAATGGTGGACACTGAACGTGGTGTCTCGAGAATGGATTTATTGAACCCGAAGACGGATTTAACATTTTCCCCTGGCAAACTGCCAAGGTCACCCTTGACGACTATCTCCTCCATGTCCGCTGCATGGCTGGATAGCCCTACAGATAGAATGGCGGAAGCAATAAGGCTTTTTGTTAAGCCCAATTTATTAAGTTTCATTCATTGTCTCCCCGACGTAGATGAAATTGAGAGATCCTAATTAGGATCCACAAACTTGGTTAAATGTGCATCCCGTAAGCGACAAGATTAAGCACAATGGTAATAGAGCAATTGTTATGCCGATTTACTCGAGTTCCCGGCTCGTGAGGAGCAAATCAGCGCTCCAGATATTGCGGCGCACTATCTTCTCAAATTGCAGGCCATATGTGCACCCTTATGGCTCACAAATTTCGTATCTTCTACAAATAAATGCCCTTCTTGGTGCATTCTGCTGACTGAACCCCGCAGGGCCTGATTTTCGGGCCTTTCGTTCAAACTTGCCAATTCGACTTCGGTAGGTTTCAAGCAGATCATGACTGACCGACTCCTCCACAAACGCATATTTCAGTGAATTTTCACTCAGCAATTTGACTTCTTCCCAGGACAGGTTGAACTCGGTGACCGCTACATAGAACTCATCGGTCATGGTTGAGTCCCACATACCCCGGTCATCCGTAGAGAGTGCAACGGGTATGCCTATCCTGAGATATTCGGGGAACGGGTGCTGACTGTAATCCGAATAGTACTCAAGCATCAGGTTGCTGATCAGATTAATTTCAACCATGTAGGGCCCATGGCGCATTAGTCGCATCGTGTCGGCATCAGTGATCAGGTTGAGACCGTGACCAATCCTGTCAGCGCCCAGGAGCAGCGTATCCCGTATGTGATCGTTCGGCTCATCAACCTCCCCGGCGTGGATGGACAAGCGAACATTGTTGTACTCATGGCGAAGCGCCCGCAGGGTGGGCAGGAACCTGAGAGGGTGCCCCTTGTCATCATCTTCTCGACCGACCATGTTGACAGCGACATAAGGCTCATTTTCTGAGACAAACCGGTAAGCTTCCTCCAGTGCCTGCTCCGCATTAGGCAGGAACCTGAGGATTGCCTGCTGGAAGCGATAGGTCAGGCCAGTAGCCTTTATGTCAGCTTTTGCGAGCCTCTCGCGCAAAATTACCGCAACATCGTCCGGGGAGATCGGCGTTCCATCCGATTGCTTATAACCAAAAGCCGTGACCTGTGGTTCCACATAAATCAGGCCTTCATCCGCAAATGCCTGGAAGTTTCTCAGGATCAGCTCGCCGCGCAAATAGGGGTTCGCGACAAGGTCTCCGAGTCGCTGCCAATGAGTTTCAAAGAATTCGTGCCTGCCTTCATAGTCCTTATCAAGCCGAAACGAGTTCATCCAGGCCGACTTCTGCACCTCATTAAGCTCGGAAAGCAGCAGGTACTCATCGCGCTCGCATTCCGGCAACACCTTCCAAGCAGATTCCTGAATTGTTTGGAACATCAGGTGGTATGGCGTGGTTTTGAAGCTCTGCCAGCCATAGTCACGGCAGTTATTCAGTTTTACCTTGGTGTAATAGACATAACCGTCTGATTTGGCAGCAAGCGCCAGGTCAAACCACCACTCGGAAAACCCGGATCCCGACATATGATGATGAAGGTCCCCGCCCTTGGGCATTTCATAGAGAAACTGATGCAGCTGCTCATTCGTCGCCTCAGTTTTGAAATCTTCAAACCAGTCCGCGGATACACTTACTGGCAATACAAGACCTGGCAACATAATCAGCAATAGGGATACAACACGTAACTTAATATTCAATTGGCAATCTCAAATCAGATGAAAACGCTTCCGGGAAACGGACGCGGGTTGGAGAGTGATTGTATTAGATCGACCCACACCAGGGCTAGTACAATCAGCAATCTGGAGCCACCACCCAAGAATCAGGATAGACCTTATGAGTAACGACTACCCCAGGGATATGATCGGCTATGGCGCAAACCCACCCGAGGCGAACTGGCCAGGAGGTGCTCGACTCGCTCTGAGCTTTGTCATTAACTACGAAGAAGGTGGCGAGAACAATATCCTGCACGGAGATCAGGCCTCAGAGACATTCCTTTCCGAAATCATTGGTGCGAAAGCCTACGAAGCCCGACATATGAGCATGGAATCGATGTATGAATATGGTAGTCGTGCCGGCTTCTGGCGCCTGCACCGCCTGTTCCAGCGCTTTCGACTACCCGTCACTGTCTATGGCGTCGCCATGGCCATGGAACGCAATCCTGACGTTGTCAACGCGATGCTGGATGCGGATTGGGAAATCGCCTCACACGGCTATCGCTGGATCGACTACCAGTTTGTTCCCGAACAGACCGAGCGTGAACACATGGCAAGCGCCATTGAGATCCATGAGAAGCTCACCGGCAGCAAACCCCTTGGCTGGTATACCGGTCGAGATAGTCCCAATACGCGTAATCTGGTTCTGGAACATGATCACTTTCTGTATGACAGCGATTCCTATGCCGATGACCTGCCCTACTGGCACCCTCATGATGGGGGTCAACACCTGATCATTCCTTATACGCTGGATAACAACGATATGCGCTTTGCCGCTGCACAGGGGTTTAACTCCGGTGATCAGTTCTACACCTACCTGAAGGACAGTTTTGACACGCTTTATGAAGAAGGTGGCAGGATGATGAATGTCGGGTTGCACTGCCGCGTTGTGGGCAAACCCGGTCGGGCCGCCTCACTGGCCCGGTTTTTGGAATATGTCTCTTTGAAATCGGATATCTGGGTTTGCCGCCGCTCTGATATCGCTAATCACTGGCATCAGCATCACCGGAGGGAATAACAAATTCCAGAACCAGCGCCACCAGCGCGCCGGTAGAGACCGGAAACTGAAGCAGTATGACGATCTCGGGGGACAGGTTAGGCACCTGATCTATATACATTGATATGATGTAACCCAGAACAATCGCCAGCGCCACAACGATCCAGTCCCTGGCTCTGGGGCGGGCCATCTCAACAACCCGGAATCCCGAAAAAGCGACCAGCATAAACATTAACAAAGTGGCCCCGAAGATCACGTCCGATGGAATACGCTGAAATACTGCTGTTACGATCGGCAGGCAACCCAAAATCACGAGAAAACCGGCCACGTAATTACCAACGTACCTGCTGCAAACCCCGGTCAATCTGATAACGCCATTGTTCTGGCTGAAGGTCGTACTCGGGAATGTACAAAATAGTGCAGCGACAAACGAATTAAACGCCGTTGCCATAATCCCGCCGCGAATGCGCAGCCAATAGTCAGGTGTTCCCGTTTCCAGTCCCGACAGATTATTGGTTGCTGTAATGTCCCCGATCGATTCCATCGCTGAGACCAGAAAAATCGGCATGATCAATACCATCACCTGGATATCTACCGTCAATGGATAGCGCCATAGCTCCGGAATAAAGAAAAGATCGCCGTCGGTGACGCCGTTAAAATCAGCAAGACCCATCCAAAGCGCAGCCAGAATACCAATAGCAAGCCCAATCGTGATGCTGCTTAAACGCAACCAGACCTGACGAAGATTGGCGATGACAACGATAACGGCAAAGACCACCGCTGCAAGTACGAGATGCGAGATGCCGGAACCCTCCATCCCACCGGCAGCATTAAAAGAACCATTGAGGTTTTGCAGTGTGGATTGAATAAGTGACAGGCCAATCAGAATGATCGTCGCACCTGCCACATTGGTGGTAATAATATTTTTTAGCTGACGGACGAACAGCGAAAGTACCAACATCAGTGCAGCGCAGGCCGCGGATGAGCCAAAAATGGCGCCGAGCGCTTCGCCGGATGTCATATTGATGGCAAGCTTCTGGTAAGCAAAGATCATAATGCCGATAAACGCGAAACTCGTACCCTGAATACTCAGTAACCCCGCCCCCAGCATGCCCACGCGGTTTATCTGAATCAGTGTCGCAAAACCTGAAACCACCAACGCCGAACTGATGACATAAGCGCTATCTTCCGCATTCAGCCCCATCCCCAGCGCGATCAGAAATGGCGCCGTCAGGATGCCGCCGATAATAGCCAGCAAATGTTGGAAGCCAACGAATGCAGCACCCAATACAGGCGGTTTGTCATCGAGCTTGAAGAGCAACTGCGGCTGTAACGTATCCTTGGGCATGTAATCTACTGCATTGAATACCTCAATGTACCAAAGCTTAACCCTTGCGCAAAACCAGATGCACAAGCGTTGCCGGTTTTGTTATCTTGCACCTCTCCAATTCAGCGGTTGATTAATCATGAAAGCTTTCATTGAAGGTATGCCAAAGGCAGAACTACACGTACACCTTGAAGGCACTCTGGAACCCGAGCACATCTTTGCGCTTGCCGAACGCAACGGCATAGAGCTGGATTACCGTACGCCGGAAGAGGTCATGGCGGCCTACGATTTTCACGACCTGCCCTCTTTCCTTGGCATCTACTATGCTGCGATGAATGTTCTCCGTGAAGAACAAGACTTCTTTGAGCTCGCATACCAGTATTTCGAAAAGGCCGCGGAAAACAACGTGGTTTACGTGGAGCCCTTCTTTGATCCGCAGGGGCACACCTCGCGCGGCGTGGAATTCGAAACCGTCATATCGGGTATCCATCGGGCCCAGATAGATGCACAAGCCAACCTGGGTGTCGAATCAAACCTGATCATGTGTTTTCTGCGGGATATGAGCGCCGAGTCGGCGATGCAACACCTTGAGATGAGCCTGCCATTCAAGGATTGGATTGTGGGGGTCGGCCTGGACTCAGACGAAAAGGATAACCCTCCCGCCAAGTTTGCAGACGTTTTTTCAAAGGCGCGCAGCGAAGGTTTCAAGCTCACCATGCACTGTGACGTCAATCAAAAAGATATCCATGATCACATCCGGGAGTGCCTCGATCTAATCGAAGTCGACAGGATCGATCACGGCGTTAACGCTCTGGAAGATGAATCCCTGATCAGGGACATTGTTGATAGAGGCATCGGGCTCACGGTTTGTCCTGTGTCCAATCGATTCGTCGTGCAATCACTCACCAGCGACGAGATCCGCACCATGCTGGAGAAGGGCATCAAGGCGACGATCAACTCAGATGACCCTGCCTATTTCCGCGCTTACATGAACGAAAACTTTATTGCCCTGACCGCCGAGGGGAATTTCAGTAAGGATGAGCTGGTGCAATTATCACGAAATGCTTTTGACATCGCCTGGCTACCGGAAGATCGCAGGCAACATTATCTGGATCAGCTACAGACCTACGCAAACACATAACCAACTATTGGAGTTCACATGAAGATAGGCATTGTCCTGCCTCACCACGAAATCGGCGCTGATCCAGGCGCCATCAAAGCCTTCGCTACCGGTGCAGAAGAGCTCGGCGCAGATCACATCCTGATCTACGACCATGTACTTGGCGCGGATCGGGAGAGGCCTGGCGGCTTCCAGGGACCCTATGATAAAGATACCCAATTCCACGAACCCTTAACGACCTTTGCCTATATCGCTGCACTCACCACCAGGATCGAACTGGTAACAACTGTCTTGATTCTGCCCCAGAGACAAACAGCACTGGTTGCCAAGCAAGCCGCAGAACTTGCGATACTGTCCAACAACCGATTTCGCATGGGGGTCGGTACAGGCTGGAACGCAATCGAATATGAAGCCCTGAACGAAGAATTCACGACCAGGGGCAAACGCCAGGCTGAACAGGTTGAGTTACTGCGACGGCTTTGGAGCGAGGATTCATTCTCGTTTGAAGGCGAGTACCACAAGGTAACGCTCGCGGGCATAAACCCAAGACCAACCCAGCCAATTCCCGTCTGGTTTGGCGGCGGTGCCCCCGCCCTGCTCGATCGCTGCGCACGCCTTGGCGACGGATGGATGCCACTGACGGGTCCCAACGATGCGGCGAAAGCCATGCTCGACACAATGAAAGCAAAGCGAGAGGCCGCGGGCCTGTCATGGGAAGGGTTCGGTATCCAGGCCCAGGCGCAAGCCGGTGGCGGTACGCCGGAGCGCTGGAGTAGTCACTATGGCAAATGGAAAGACCTGGGCGCGACGCACATGGCGATAGCGACCCACAATGCTGGTGCTACGTCGGTTGAT
>JABBBA010000076.1:0-752 GCA_018607685.1 K189A clade bacterium
AAATGGCCCCGTGCATCAGTGACCGTTTCGTAGGCGATACAGGTTGCCCCGCTGTCCATCAAATCCTGGGTTTGTAACAAATCCGGTGCGAGATGCAGATAGGTAAACAACGTTTGCGATTCGTGCAGTTGCTGACGTTCAACTGCCTGGGGCTCTTTAACTTTAACGACGAGATCTGCTCGACGGAAGATCTCCTGCGGGGTGGCAACAATTTCTGCACCTATCGCTTCATAAGCCGCATTGTCGAAACCAATCGCCAGACCGGCATCAGACTCGACCAATACCCTGTGACCATGATGAATTAGCTCACGAACACCCGCCGGTAACAAACCCACCCGGTACTCATGATTCTTTATTTCTTTAGGGACGCCAACCAGCATAGGAACACCTTCCATGATTTCCTCCTAGTCTATTGCCGCCCTCGCAGTGTTTCTCACTTTATTTAGCCTGTATACTGCGGAATACTCTACCCTGGAGCCAGGTCAAGGTGATTTCATGAAGGATTCCACAAATCAGCAGGGCAAAACCCTGGACCGTATCGACGTGAAGATCCTGGCGTTGCTACAGGCCAACGGCCGAATCACCAATACTGAACTCGCTGACAGGGTAGGCCTGAGCGCGACGCCCTGTTCAGAGCGTGTGAAAACCCTGGAAAAACTGGGCTACATAGAATCCTACGGCGCAAAGCTCAATCCCAGGCTGCTAAACCTCGAGCTGCTCGTCTTCGTAGAGATCACGCTCATGAGAACATC
>JABBBA010000076.1:762-8258 GCA_018607685.1 K189A clade bacterium
AACATCACCCGATGTATTCGAAGAGTTCAGACAGGCAATCCTTGCACTCCCGCAGGTACTCGAATGTCACCTTGTCTCCGGCAATTTTGATTACCTGCTTAAAGCACGTGTCGCCGACATGGCCGCATATCGACAACTGCTGGGCGAAACACTGCTAACATTGCCCGGCGTCAGTGACTCACGAACCTATGTGGTGATGGAAGAAGTCAAAGAGGCACAGACAATCCCAATCACTTTGTAACGAGACAGCCTGTAGCGACGCTTATGCCTTACCTGAAACATCAATTTGGCCAAACCTTCTACCAACTTAGAGGATCAAAGCGATCCAGTGGACTGCCCATTATCTGTCTTCACGGCGGACCGGGTGGACATTCCCGTTTCATGACTGATCTCTTTAAGCTCGCAGATAATCGCCAGGTCGTCATCTATGACCAGATAGGTGGTGGACGGAGCAGCCCCACCGGAAAGAAGCTCTGGAAGGTGCAGACTTTTGTCCGTGAACTTGAACTACTGGTGAAGCATCTTGGTTTTAAACAATTTCATCTGTTTGGTGCGTCATGGGGTACAACACTGGCCCTTGAGTACTATCTAAAAGGCCGTAACCGAAGCAAGGTTGCTTCCCTGGTTTTCCAATCCCCGATGTTTTCAGCCTCAGACTGGCAACGCGACGCCAATCAGCTCATTGCAAAGCTCCCGGCACGGGAAAGAAAAGTTATCCGCTATTGTCACGAGATAGATGCCACTGACTCGAAGGTTTACGAAGATGCCATGAATCTTTATTACGCCCGGCATGTTTGTAGAAACAAGGCAAAATTGAAGCATCGCGCGGTGGTTAAAAACTCACACGGCAACCAGGTCTACGAATATATGTGGGGCGCGTCTGAATTCAGCGCAACAGGAACCCTTAAAAACTACAACAAAGTTAGTCAGCTAAAAAAGATAGAGTGCACTACCCTGCTTATCTGCGGTGAATACGACGAAGCTCGACCGAACACGGCAAAACAGTATGCGAAGAAGATATCGAATGCGGCGTTTGTGGAAATAGAAAATGCCTCTCATGCCATTCTTACCGAAAAACCCACTCAGCTTATTAAAACGATCCGGCAGTTTGTTAACCGAATTGATAAAACCGCAAAACAATGAACAAAATACCGACGAACAAAATCAACCCAAGGAAGTTACTGGGCAGTAAATGGACAGCCGTTGAGCCCGCTGATAAGGAAAAACATTTCATCGTCACCGAAATGGAGTTTGACGATGAAGGCGTTGTAACCTCCTGCGTCATCGAAGCGGTGATGTCCAAAAGAACATTCCCCATCCAGTGGCCGGACCTTAAAAGCCAGGATCAGTGGATCCAGGGTTGGAAGTAACACATAAATGAAAACACAGACCTGCCTGAATTGCGGTATGCGTATCGACAGCGAAGCTCGCCGCTGCCCAAAGTGTGACAATCACCTTGATGAACAAACCGATGGTTCCACGATAACGGTGGATATCGCCCACAATGGCGAACGAGTGCACGAAGCACTCAGAAAAATGCACGACCTGGTCGAATCAGCCAATCGTGGTGTCACTCAATACATCAGGTTTATTGTCGGTTCCGGCATGATCAGGGAAGAAGCCATGATGTCTCTGGAGAACCTTGAACGGCGCGGGGTCATTGTTAACCAGGAAATTGAACGCGGAAACAGTGGCGCTATCCTCGTAAAACTAAAGCATTGACTATCCGGCCACTTGAAGTGGTTCAACAGGATGCGTCGAACGGATTGGTTAAACTGGTATTAAAATGGCTCAGCTTGCTCTATCTTCCAGTACTACTGTTCGTGGTTTATTCACACACGACCAGAATACGAGCGCATCCTTCCCCTTCGCGTTAGTTTGATGCGACTCTGGTTTAAATCAGAGGAGATTCAGCAATGAGTTCTATCCGTCAGCCAGACCCTTACTCCGTATCACTAGACGACATAGACGTTTCCAACCCGTCACTCTATGAGACAGACAGTCATTGGCCTTTCTTTGAGCGACTGCGCCTTGAGGCCCCTGTTCACTTCTGTAAAGACAGCACATTCGGTCCCTACTGGTCCATAACTCGCTACAACGACATCATGACCGTCGAGAAAGACCACGAAACCTTTTCGTCCTATCCCACGATTGTGATCGGCAACCAGGACCCCAATTTCACGGTGAAGCAGTTCATCGCGTCTGATCCGCCTACTCATGACAACCAGCGAAAAGCAGTCACGCCTGCCGTTTCACCCCAGAGCCTGTCACAGCTCGAACCCATTATCCGCGAGCGCATCGCCGGGATCATGGATGAGCTACCGGTTGGTGAAGAGTTTGACTGGGTCGACCGGGTTTCAATTGAGCTGACAACCCAGATGCTGGCGACACTGTTTGACTTTCCGTTTGAAGATCGACGAAAACTCACTTTCTGGTCAGACATGGCAACCTCCAGCAAAGAAATCGCCGGAGATGACAGCGTATCATCAGAAGAACGACAGGCCGCTTTAACGGAATGCCTGGAAGCTTTTACAGAAATTTGGCAAGAGCGTGCCAATAAGTCTCCTGAGGGGAAATTTGACTTCATTACACTGATGGCACATTCCCCAGCGTTTCAGAAAATGGACCCTATGGAGTTTCTGGGTAACCTGATACTGCTCATCGTCGGTGGTAACGACACGACCAGGAACTCTATATCAGGCGGCGTTCTGATGCTGAACGAGAATCCCTCGGAGTACCAGAAACTAAAAAGTGATCCCAGCCTGATCCCCAATATGGTGTCGGAAATTATTCGATACCAGACACCTCTTATGCATATGCGCCGAACGGCCACCAGGGATGTAATGCTAGGCGGGCAACAGATTCATGAGGGCGACAAAGTCGTCATGTGGTATGTCTCGGGCAACAGGGACGCAACCAAAATTGACCGACCTGATGAATTTATCATTGACAGGCCAGGTGCACGTAACCATGTTTCCTTCGGCTTTGGTGTTCATCGATGTATGGGCAATCGACTGGCTGAAATGCAGCTAAGACTGGTCTGGGAAGAAATCGTCAAACGATTTGAAAGGATTGAGATCACAGGTCCCGTGGTACGCCTGAAATCAAACTTTGTTCGCGGGATTGTCGAGATGCCGGTAATCCTTCACGCAAAATAGTGCCGGACTGCGGCATCTTCTGCGGCATCGCCTTGCCCTCATTTTCAAACTACTGTATATATGTACAGCATACATTGCTGGATACATATTATGGGAGAAGCTCCCCCCAAAGGTTTGAACAGACAAACCTTAACGACTGTTTCTGATGACTCTCTCAGGGGACTTCTTGAGGAAACAGGCCTGTGGCGCGCATCAAGTATCGACGGGGATTACAAACAGCATTGCAGCACGGGCTTCCCGGGACTCGACCAGGAATTGCCGGGTGCCGGGTGGCCGGCTGATGGCGTAACAGAGTTCCTGCACGACAGTACCGGTATTGGTGAGCTCAGGCTGCTGGCCCCCGCTCTCGCCCGAATGACGCATGAGCAAAACCGATGGGTATTGTTTGTCAGCCCACCCTATATCCCCTACCCGCCGGCACTGGCCCAGGCTGGCATTGACCTCACCAGGGTTATCGTTAGCCAGCCAAAGACACCGAAAGATTATCTCTGGGTGCTGGAAAAAGCACTGGCATCCCAAAGCTGCAGTGCCGTCATTGCCTGGCCCGGCAGAATTCATGAAAAACAGATCAGGCGCCTGCAACTGGCCAGCAAAGAGGGTTACTCATGGGGAATACTGTTCCGGTCCGGGGAGTCTTCAAGAAACGCATCGCCTGCGGAATTGCGGCTCAGGCTTCGACCTCTTCCCACCTATTCGCCAGGCTATTCGCAAGGGAAGGAAAACAGCGCGATTGCCGTCAAGATACTAAAACGCAGGGGACGATGGGAAAGCGAGGAATTTACAATCGCCTTTAATGACCAGTTGCTTCGTCCTATGCCTGACTTCAGCGAAATGGTTGTTGACCAGAACATTTCAACAAATCAGGAAAAGCAGTCATTTGACAGTCCTTCGCCCCCTGTCATCCAGACACTTCACGACTATCAATAGGTATAAATAATCAATAGACATGAATAATCACTGGATATGTCTGCACTTTCCCCAGCTACCCGTTGAGGTATTCGCTCGTCACCAGATTGACAAACCTGTGGTGGTAACGATTCGGCAGAGGGTTGTTGCCATGAACCATCGGTCGCAGGAACTCGGTATACGAATTGGCAGCAGCATGAACACGGCCTATACCATCAGTGAAGATGTCGTCAGTTTCGAGCGGGAAGAAGACAAGGAACTGGATAAGCTGACACATCTCGCGCAGTGGGCCTACCAGTTCACACCCAACGTTTCGATCAAACCTCCGCATAGCCTGCTGCTTGATGTTTCCGGTTGCCTGGGACTATTCAAGGGAATCGATAACCTGAAGAGACTTATCAGAGAGGGCCTGGACAACCTTGGCTTTGAGGTCAAAGTGGGCACCAGCGGCACCCCTCTGGCAGCCCTTTTATTTGCAGAGGCGGGCCTGCCTGAAAACCCCGTCGGTCCAGAGCTCGTTCAATCACTTGCGCCGGTGGCCGTCCATTACCTGCGAATTGAGGAGAACATCAAAGATACCTTGCACCAAATGGGCATTAGTCATTGCAGGCAACTGTTCGAATTACCCATGGACGGTTTGAATCGAAGATTTGGTGTGTTCTTTACTGATTACCTGCAAAGACTAACCGGCGAAAAACCTGACCCCCAAAAACATATAGACAGCACGCCACGGTTCCGGAGCGACATTACCTTCCTGGCGGATGTCACGAACCTGGAATCATTGGCATTTCCACTGAAACGTCTGTTGGGTGAACTCCAGGAGTTCCTGATAAAACGTCAGCTAATGACAAATCAGTTTACCGTCAAGCTTTCACATCGAGGACACCCTCCAAGAGAGTTCTCTGTCTTTTTGGCCAACCCGGATAATGACGTACAGATGTTCCTGATGCTCAGTCAGTTAAAGCTCGAGAAGATTAACGACATGCCGGAAGTCGATAACATCAGCGTCGCCGCCAGAAACTTCTTTGAACCGGAGTCAGTTTCGGGGGATCTGTTTCAGGGAACCCGCTTTAAGCAAAAAGACGGACGGATCCACAGCAAGGCCGAAGAAGCCAAGGCAATCAGGTTGGTCAACATGATGACGGCCAGACTTGGACCACAGGCCTGCTTTGGCCTGTCGCTGGCCAACGATCATCGGCCAGAAAGGGCCTGGAAACCGGTTACGCTCGCCGTTAAGGATTACTGGCAGGGCGGCGCCTTTGACACTAATGCACGGCCGCTTTACCTGCTACCTGCCCCGAAGGCCCTGTCTACAGAGGCGGGAGCTCCCTGCATGTCTGGCAAACTGGAACTCCTGCAGGGCCCGGAGCGTATCGATTTTGGCTGGTGGGACAATGGCGCAGTGGCAAGGGATTACTACATCGCAAAACACCATGCAGGGTCTCTGTACTGGATCTACCAACATTTGGATAACTCTCGCTGGTATCTGCATGGTATATTTTCATGAGTCACCACTGACTCACACCAAACGGAGACGACATGTCGGATATCTACAACCTCGAAATGAATGCCATCACGGGAGAATCTGTTTCATTTTCAGACTACCGTGATCAGGCAATGCTAATGGTAAACCTCGCCAGCCAATGAGGACTTACAGGACAGTACACAGGTCTGTGTACACTGGAAAACGATCGAGATGATCTAAAAGTCCTTGGCTTCCCCTGCAATCAGTTTGGCGCGCAGGAGCCGGGCAGCGACGAAGAAATTCTTGAGTTCGCTAAAAGCAAGTACGACTGCAATTTCCAATTATTCTCCAAGGTAGAAGTAAACGGAGATGGTGCCTGCGATTTGTACAACATACTAAAATCAGAGAAAGCCAACCCTGACGGCAATCCTGATATTGGCTGGAATTTCACCAAGTTCCTGGTCGGCAAGGATGGAAAGGTCCTCGCCCGATTTGAGCCGATGGTGACGCCGGAGGAAATCGCAGAGCAGCTCGACGGGCTTCTGGGATAGTAATGTTGTTGCTTGTTACCTGGTCCCGTGATGTGGGATCAGGTAACCACCTCGATCAAGGCGTAGCCTAACGCCGGTCAAGCTAGCGGATTAGCAGTTCCTTCCGGCAACGATAGATTCATCGTGATGATTTTTCGCGGTAAAGATTTTAATCGTCATTCGTTCCAGCCCTTGCGTTAAACTGCTGTCTCCCACTGTTACAGACGACTTTTGTGACCGACTACGAAGACAAGAAAAAGAAGTTCGATAGCATGATAACGCTGTACGGGCGAAAACCTGTATTGGAAATACTCATGGACCCTGATTCCAGCATTTTCAGGCTGCATTTTTCTGAGTCCAATCAGCGCGGAGATACCATTACGGAAATCAGGAAACTTGCCGAAAAAAGAAATGTAGAAATAGTCACCCATCCGAAAGAAACACTGTCACGCATCTCCAAAAATGCGCGGCAGGATCAAGGTGTCGCTATCGATATCGCTCCACCAAAGTACCAGTCAGTAGAAGAGATTACAGATAGCGCAAGCCAGATACTGGCACTGGACGGGATTACCAATCCCCAGAATCTGGGAATGATTATTCGCTCCGTCGCTGCATCACCGATGGATGGATTGCTACTACCGCGAAAGGGTTGCGCAAAAATCGACCCACTCGTGCACAAGGCAAGCGCTGGAACGCTGATCAAATCGAGCATTTACCATTGCCCGACCATTGAATCCGGGCTCGAATCACTCCAATCAAAGGGATATCAGATCATTGGACTTGCGGGAGGCGTGGACCGCTCATTGGGCAATATCACTAACGCCGGTGAGAAAGTGGTCTTTGTACTTGGCAACGAAACAACAGGCATCAGCGAGCCTGTTCTGGCACTCTGCGACGAACTCGCGTGCATTCCCCTTGAATCAGGTGTCGAATCCATCAACGTGGCTATGGCGGCAACCCTTGTGGCTTTCCGAACGACTTTCAGTGGCACCTGAATACCAAAATCTCTATCCTCAGGGCTCGTGGAAAAAGGTACCATCATGAGCAATATTCCTGACACCTGGGAAATTCGGCGGCTTGCCGGAGCATTGGGCGCAGAAGTTCGCGGGCCTGATATCAGCAATGCCTCGCCTGAAGACATCGAGGCGATCAAGTCGATATTGCTTGAACACATGGTGATCTTTCTTCCGGATCAATCTCCCACGCCTGACGCGCACATCGATTTTGGCAGACACTTCGGCGACCTGGAGGGACACCCGAACTTAAGCAGTGATTCGAGTTTCCCACCCGAGATATTCCAGCTACAGGCGAGTGCAGGTGGTGTTGCAGATGAGTGGCACACTGATCTGACATTTCAGAAACAGCCAGCACTTATGTCCATTTTGCACATGGTCGAATGCCCGGACACCGGTGGTGACACGATGTGGACCAGCCTCT
>JABBBA010000406.1 GCA_018607685.1 K189A clade bacterium
CCATGGTAGATGCCGCGGCAGAAGGTGAAGTTGAAGCGGATACTGACGTTGATATCGACGTGGCAACTGAGGCTGCAGGCGAAGCTGAAACCGGTGTTGAATTCGAAGTAGACGTTGAAGACACCGGGGATGCTGCTTTCGGTTCTGCAGCTTCACCATTAATGGCGGAAAGCAGCCCGGCAACGGGTGATGACCTGGAAACGGGCGCATCGCTCGTGGATTGTGTGGCCGCATTTGAACCACTAGAAGAAGCAACAGCCCCTGAGCCTGAAGCCGGCCTTGCAGCTGCTCCTGAAACTGCCCCTGATCCAGTTTCTGTACCCGGACCTTCCGGCGTAAAGGACATCATCCGCAGCAACACCATTTCAAATCCAATCCGCGGCATTGGCGCAAGTGGCATATCACGTTGCCCAATCAAACCTATCTGGTAGAACAACTGAACCTGTTCCGCAGATACCTGCCTGGCAGCTGCCAGCACCAGTTCACGGTCTCCCTGGGCATTATCCACGGCATCCGGCACAGCATGTGCAATGGCAATCCTGTGAAGCACTGCGAGTATATTATCCAGTAGCGCCGCATAATCCGGTGCAAACTCTGAAAGCGCCGCAATTTTTTCGAGCAACCTGGCGCCATCTTCACTAATAACCGCGTCAATCAGATCATAGGCTTCCTGATGATCGATCGAACCCAGCATGGTTTTTACGGCGGCTTCCCGAACCTCGTTATTGCCGAATGAGATCGCCTGGTCAGTCAGACTCAGGGCATCTCTCATGCTGCCATCGGCGGCATGGCCTAGCTGCCACAACGCTGTCTCATCGTAGCCAATAGATTCCTTATCCAGAACAACGCCAAGATGATGAACAATCTGCTCGGGCGAAAGATTCTTCAGGTTGAATTGCAGACAACGTGATAGCACCGTCACAGGAAGCTTCTTCGGATCGGTTGTCGCAAACAGGAACTTGACGTGCTCCGGGGGCTCTTCAAGTGTTTTCAGCATCGCGTTAAAACTGCTGCGCGACAGCATATGAACTTCGTCAATCAGGTATATCTTGAACCTGTTTACCGTCGGCATGTACTGGACGTTATCAAGCAGCTCGCGCATATCATCTACGCCTGTTCTTGAAGCGGCATCCACCTCAATCAGATCTACGCTGCGCCCCTCCGATATTTCAATACAGGTATTACATTCACCGCAGGGGGTCGACGTCACACCGGTCTCGCAATTCAGGCATCGGGCCAGAATTCTGGCGATCGTGGTTTTACCGACGCCACGGGTACCGGTAAACAGATAGGCATGATGTAACCGTTCGTTATCCAGCGCATTAACCAGTGCCTGAAGGACATGCTCCTGTCCTTCAAGATCCTGAAATGATGCGGGGCGATACTTCCTGGCGAGAACCTGATAACTCATAGTACGATTGTACGGGGTATAGTAGTTACATTGAAGCAGGAAGCTCCCAAATGCCATTAACATTGTGTATCGGGCACCGAGGTGCGAAGGGACACTTACCTGAAAACACCCTGCCCTCGTTTGAACATGCCATTAAAATCGGCTGCGATTGGGTAGAACTGGATGTCTATCATGTCGATGGTGAACTGCTTGTCATCCATGATAAGTCCGTAGAGCGGACAACAAATGGCAGGGGTCTGGTCTCAGAACTCAGTTTCGATGAATTGAGGACGCTTGATGCGGGAGGCGGACATTTGATCCCAACGCTGCAGGAGGTGATTAACCTGGTTGACCGCCGCTGTAGGATCAATATCGAGCTGAAAGGGCCTGCGACCGCAAAACCGGTCAGCGACCTCCTGAGCCGGTATTGTCTCGCCGAATGGACCCATCGTGATTTCCTGCTCTCTTCATTCAACCACGAGGAGCTTAAGCTGGCAGATCCAGCCTATCCTCGCGGCGCATTGTTCGCCAGGCTCTTACCCGACATGTGGGACAGGGCGGAAGAATTAGGCGCATGGTCGGCTAACTTCGACAAAGGCGTCGTCAGCCGATCACTGGTCGAAGAAGCCCACTCACGCGGTTACAAGGTTCTGGTTTACACCGTTAATTCGAACACAGATATTCTCAAAATGATCGATTATGGGGTCGATGGACTTTTTAGTGATTATCCCGATCGGGTCATCGAGCTAAGGGAAGGCTCCAGCGAATGACTGTCAGGCTCGTACCCGCTTCTTTGGAACATCGTCCCTGGATCAGGGCTGAGCTCCAGTCTTACCTGGAGGAATTGTCCCGGTTCGCGGTTATAGAGAAGAACGCCGAAGGACAATACGATTACCCTTACCTTGATCATTACTGGCGAGAACCTGACCGGCATCCCTTCGTCATCTATCAAAACAACAAGGCAGCAGGGTTTCTGCTCGTTCGCGAAGACCTGGATCCCACTAACGGGAAGTCACTGATGGAAATTGCAGAGCTTTATGTTCTGCCCGCATTTCGCCAGCTTTCGATCGCCAGCAGCGCAGTAAGAGAAGTGCTTGAGTGTTTTCCAGGGAACTGGAGAGCGGCCGTCCTAATCGATAACGATGTAGCGTACGCATTCTGGCGGCAGCTCATTTCGAATGTGGATCCGCAGTTTAGCCTGGTAACACCAGAACCCTGGAAGGACGAGCAGTTTATTTTTACTTTCAGCGCCGGACGCTAGCTAGAAGCCAGGTCGTCGATCTCACGACCCAGATCATATTTCTGATCGGTGACTATTTTTTCCAGCACCTCGATTCGCTGTCGTGCGTCCTGAAGGTCGCTTTCCAGATCATGAACCTGTTCTTCAAGGTCAGTCATCCTGGGCTTGAATTTGCCACCTGAATTGGATGCCTTGATAATCGCGACAATAGTTCTCCCTATGATTGCAACAACGGCAATCACGCCAATCACCGTCCAAAATGAACTAGCCATGATCTTCTCCTGAAGTAGATTCATCTTTCACCCGACGCCTTCGCGTTAGGGTCCCGGAACCGGATATCGCTTTTGTGATGTCGGGGAACCCGCCATAGACGACTTCGCCACTACCATTAATCACAACGTCCAACTCATCGCTGACGGATACGGAAACTTTTCCCGAGCCGTTTAACGTCACCTGGGCAAAGTCGCTTACCAGATGGTCTGTGCTGTAACGACCGGAGCCGTTCACAACAATTGATTGCGTTTCAACATCGCCCTGCGCTCGCACATAACCGGAGCCGTGAATAGTCGCCCTAAAATTATCCGCGGTCAGATGATCCAGATTCACTTTGCCGGAACCATTAAGCTCTATACTTACCGTGTCGTTGTCGAGGTCTGGCACCACGACCGAGCCACTGCCCGTCACCGCAATTTTTCGAATATCTTTCATATTCAGGTCGAAAGAAATGATTTCCTTCAATACTCGCAGTCGAGTGATCTTTGGGCTCTTGTAGCCGACGTAAAGAATCCCATCTTTAACTTCAGAAATGATGTGCTCCATGACGTAAGCAGGAGCATGAACAGTCAGGGACTCTTTATCTGTTTGTGTGATCTTCAACGTACCAGGTCCCCTAAAGCGAACCTGGTCGAATCGGGAAACATCCCTGACTTCAATCGACATGAATTAATCCTCTCCTGAGATCTTGTGAAACTCACGCTGTAGTTCAAATCGCGAGGACGTCACATGGCCTTCCATCTGCCTTAGCCTCTGCTCGATGTCAGAGAATTTACCCTTCGCCTTTTTCATTGCCTGGACATTACTCATGACGGGTTCCTTCTCTGATAAAGAGTCTGAAAAATTGCCTGAATAATTGCCTGAAGCATCATTCTGCCTTTCTTCAGATTTATTTCTTTTTCTGGACTTATCATCATCACGCGCCGAGTTTCGACTGTCTAGACCTTCTTCGAAACGGTCCGTTACCCGTTTGTAGTAGGGCTTATCGTCCATAAAAAAGTAGGTGATAAAGTAACTGGGAATAACGATCGAGGGAATGAAGAACAATCCGAGCACCGCATACAGCCTAATCTCCCAGGCCGGGCGGCCCACATAATCTGCTATTCCTGCACAGACACCGCAAATCTTCTTTCTCTGGCGATCACGATAGAGGCGCGCACTTCTTCGCTTTCGTGCCCTGGAACGACTTTGCTGCGGCCATTCATAATAGGCCCACGCGAAACCATGCTTTTCTCCGCTTGATCGCGCCTTCTTTCTGGCTCGGCGTGAACGTCCGCGAGCTCTTTTCGAGGGTTGTTCAACCTCTTCAAAAAAGTCCTCGAAATCAGAGTCACCACTAACGGACTCTTCATACCCACTCAAGTCCTCAGCCGCGCGACCCGCCTGGTCTGCACTTTGCCTGGCCTTCCTGGCTTCTTTTTTGGCTTTCTCAGCCTGGGTCTCCGCGCGCTTAACCTCACGCTCGTCTTCGGTGGAATCAAACATCCGACTTGTCTGTTCGTCTATCCACCGCTCTGCCTTTTGAGTCACCTCGTCGACAAGATCTTCTATGGATTTATCCAGGTCTTTCTCACGACCCGGGCGACGACTGGCTCGCTCGGCGAGTCTTTCAGCCCGCTCCGCGGCTCGGTCTGCCTGTCGTTCTTTTCGCATTGCGCGCTCCTCGGCACGCTCAGCCAGCCGTTTGGCTCTCCTGGCAGCTCGCTCTGCATCTCTTTTATCTTTGCTCACCCTATCGCCCTCTACATCTGACCGAATTGTTCAACTCATTTCCCATATACTTCGTCATGCTATTGCTCATGATTTTTCACTGATGGGAACCGCTCAGGCTTCCTGTTTCTCTCTCCATTCCGGCGTTTCAACATCCAGGATGGATTCCAGGGTTTCAATTCTGGCAGCCATTTTGTTGGCAACTTCTATCATTTCATCCAGTTCAGCCCGTTCGCCGGTTGATAACCCGTTGACAACATTTGCCTTCGACTTGTAGTGGAAAATAATCCAGATGGGCGCAACCACTACAAGAAAGACAACTACAGGTACAAAAAATGCCACAGCTATAACTTCCATTGTTTACCCCAATTCAGGTTATTCAGACTCAGCTTGAGTACTAGATTGAGCACCAGGTTGAGCCATTTTAGCCTTTAATTTGGCTAATTCCTCGTCTACCTTCTCATCATTTTCCAGCTCACCGATCTCATCTGACAGTGTTTTCTGTCCAAGATCGTAGGCTTCAACCTCACCCTCGAGATCGTCAATTCTGCGTTCGTATCGATCAAACCGGCTCATCGCCTCATCTATGTCGACATCATGCAGCTGCCGTTTGACACCCATTCTGCTCTGAGCTGTGCGGCCTCTGACGATCAGCGCCTTCTGGCGAGTTTTAGCATCCATCAGTTTTTGTTGTAACAAACCGATGTCACCGGACAATTTCTCCAGATTGTGATCAATAACCTCAAGATCGGTCTCCAGAGCAATGGTTGCCTCTTCGGCACCTGACTTCTCCTTAAGCGCTGCCCGTGCCAGATCTTCCCGGCCTTTGCTCAGCGCGATCTCAGCTTTGCTCTCCCAATCATCAACCTCACGTTGCAATCGCTCAACGCGTCGGTTCAGTTCCTTCTTGTCGGCAATGAGTTTGGCCGATTGCGTTCGAACCTCTACGAGCGTTTCTTCCATTTCCTGGATGATCAGGCGTACCATCTTTTCTGGATCTTCTGCTTTATCCAGAATTGAATTGATGTTCGCGTTGATAATATCGGTGAATCTCGAAAATATGCCCATCTTGTCTTACCTCTTGTTGATCTCTTAAGAATCTTGTCTTGGCATAACTATTCCAACATTCGTGCCAACTATTGAAGAAACCCCAACCCACTGTTTTAATTGCACTTTTTTTATATTCAGTCAAATCCACTACCGTCTCAGCTTCGAAATGTAGTGAATCTGGCCAACAATTAGTGAAAATTTTGCCTAAATTACAGCTACATCAGCCATAATCTGCTCTCGAACTGACACCTTCTCCCTATGACTTCCCCTTATGAATAGCCGACAACATGCCGAACGCCTGCTTGGTGAAGCGCCTTCATTTCTCGAGGTTCTGGACCATGTCTCACAGGTTGCACCGCTTGATAAGCCTGTATTGATAGTAGGAGAGCGAGGCACGGGCAAAGAGCTCATTGCGGCTCGCCTGCACTACCTGTCTGGCCGCTGGGACCAGGAATACGTCAAGATGAACTGTGCTGCGATCAGCGAATCGCTACTGGAAACTGAGCTGTTTGGTCACGAGGCCGGTGCGTTTACCGGTGCAACAAAAATGCACCAGGGCAGATTCGAGCGCGCTGATAAGGGATCACTTTTCCTTGATGAACTTGCAACAACGTCTGCACTGGTCCAGGAAAAACTGCTTCGAATTATTGAATACGGTGAGTACGAACGTGTTGGCGGTAGCAAAACACTAAACGTTGATGTGCGCCTGATAGCCGCCACCAATGAAGATCTACCTAGCCTCGCGAACGAGGGAAAGTTTCGCGAGGACCTGCTCGACAGACTTGCGTTTGATGTCATAACACTGCCGCCGCTGCGAGCGCGCCCGGAAGATATCATGATTCTGGCTGAACAATTCGCCGTCACCATGGCGAGTGATCTTGGCATGGAATTTTTCCCGGGGTTTTCAAACCAGGCAATTGAGACCTTGCTTGAACACCCGTGGCCCGGCAATGTTCGTGAGCTTAAAAACGTAGTAGAGCGAAGCGTCTATCGCGCCACAAACGATGGCACTCCCGTTGACGTGATCACACTGGATCCATTTGATTCCATTTTCAGGCCTGGCCGCTCGGGAGAAAAGTCAACAGCGACAACGACATCCGCGGCTGAGCACAATCAACATAGCTTCCCCCTGGACTTTAAACAGACCGTCCAGGACTATGAAATCGATCTAATCCAGAAGGCCCTTGCTGCATCACAGTTCAATCAGAAAAAGACCGCCGAAACGCTGGGTGTCACTTACCACCAGTTACGCGGCTATATGAAAAAGTACGAACTTTTTGAAAACGATTAACCCGTGAAATGTCTGCTGCTGTTCCTGCTATCGCTCACGCCTTCCGCCCTTCTTGCGGATGAAACACTGTACCGCCTGATCAACGAACGCCTGTCATTAATGGAACAGGTTGCTGCTCATAAATGGATAAACGGACAGGCGATCACCGCGCCTGAAAGGGAAGTCTTTGTCATCAGTAAAGCAGTAGACGACGGCCTGCGATACGGCATCACATCTAAATCAAGCCGCGCGTTCTTTTCAGCACAGATCGAGGCTGCAAAAGATATCCAGCAATGCTGGTTCGATCGCTGGGCGACGGGCGTTGAACCTGAATCTGCCGAAGATCTTGTGGTGGCCATCAGGCCACAGCTTATCGCCCTCGGTAGCGAAATCACCGCTCAACTGGCAAATAACACTAACGATTTGGAAACCTTCAACAGGTTCTTCAGTAAAGACCTGGCGATTGACTGCCTGTCGACAGGTGCGCGCCGGAATATATTTAATGCCCTCGAAAGCATCACAACTTATCCTGACCGGTATACACAGGTTATAGAGAGTCGCCGGCTGCGCGTTGGAACAACCGGAGACTATGCTCCATTCTCCTACACCGGAGATGAACTGACGTTTACAGGTATCGACATTGATCTTGCAAGTAATCTTGCGAACAGCCTGGATGTTGAATTGATCTTGATTAAAACAAGCTGGCCTACGCTCATGAAAGACCTTGAGTCTGGATTATTTGACGTGGCGATGAGCGGCGTTTCTATCATTGCTGCTCGCGAGCAGCACGCTTACTTCTCTGAGCCCTACCATGTCGGTGGGAAGTCACCGATCACCCTGTGTTCGCGCGTGGACGAATTCGCGTCTCTTGAGACCATTGACCAACCCGGTGTGCGGGTGATCGTAAATCCGGGCGGCACGAATGAACGATTCATCGATGGGGCACTGAAACGCGCAACGAAGATACTTCATCAGGACAACCGAACTATCTTTAACGAGATTATCAATGGAAGCGCCGATCTCATGATCACAGATCTCATTGAAGTCAGACTTCAGGCAAACAATAACCCTGAACTCTGCGGATCAATGCCCGGCAGGACGCTGACTTACCAGGAAAAAGGCTACATGATGCCGAAGGACCAGTCGCTTCTACTCGCGGTCAACCAATGGCTCGAAGTGGTTCGCTCACAGAACATGCTGGAACGAACCTTTGAACTACATTTGGAACAACATTTGCACTAATCCGGGTTAACCAGCTTCGATTCCCATTCCATTTGAGGCACCGGGTCACCCTCAACAAATGCCTTGATCATCGCATT
>JABBBA010000384.1:0-6805 GCA_018607685.1 K189A clade bacterium
TCATGTGGTGGCATTTGTTGTAACCCAGTGTCTCCAGAGCAGACTTAAGGGAAAGTGTACCTGTCCGACCGAAGCCGGCCCCAATCAGTGAAATAGTCATTGCCGGCTCCCAAATTTGGCAAATTATTGCTGGTTTGCCACCATAAACACATAGGGTTCTCAGCGGCTCTACGACATGCAGCCGTATCAACCGACTCTACTCGACAAGTTCCAGGAGTTAAAACATTCGTTGATCGCTTGCGCTTTGCCTCGTGTAAATATGTCGAAGTCGTATATTCGGCTGCTCAACTCTGTTTTTTTTCGATTGAATATTATCGGACTATCTGCGAACTATCTGCGGACTTTCGCGCAACGGTCGAGTCTCTCGGGCTTTACTATTTTTCACTGATGGTGCTTGATAGGAATATCGCAGCGTTTAGGAAAGGTATTGCCATGGGATCTGGATTTGCACAACTCGACCGAATTACCGCCGATATTCAGGCGAATGACCTTGAATGGGTAGAAGTAGCTGAAGGCTCGTACTTTAAGGCCCTAACTGTTCATGTGCCTACCAACACGGTGGCCTATGCCTTTCGCATGGACCCAGGTGCACCTGATTTCCCTTCACACTTCCACATTTGTCGAGCAATGTCATTTACGACCAAGGGCTGGTTTGGTTACCGGGAAGGTACCAATCGTGTAGATAATGGTATGTTTTCCTATGAGGCGCCGGGGTCATTTCATACGCCGTTCAGCGACTGCCCGGAAGGTTTTGAGGCACGTGGTATTTTCGAGAGTGACAGCGAGGTTCTTTTGCAAAATCACGTTGAGCCGAATCCAAACAGTGAAATTCTTGGACTGTTCACCGTTCAGGACTTCCTGGATATTGCCAGTAAGGAAACTCACGTTGTTCATGCGGATGGTAGCGTCACAGGCGACCCACATTTCAAGTATGATTTTTCAAGCGGCGTTGAAGTTTCCTGATTGAATAGAGAGAACGATATGGAAGTCCACGGGTTTTGTGATGAGAGATTCTCTGCGGTCAGGGAAGAGTTTGAAAAAAACTTTGCAGAACGCGGTGATGTTGGTGCTAGTTTTGCGGCCACGATTGAGGGCGAGTACGTTATTGATCTGTGGGGTGGCCACAGGAATGCTGAGAAGACGCAGCGATGGGAAGAGGACACCATTGTTAATGTCTACTCTACGTCAAAAACCATGACATTTATTAGCATGCTGGTGCTGGCTGACCGTGGCGAGCTTGATCTCTACGCGCCGGTTGCAGACTACTGGCCAGAGTTTGCTGAGAACGGCAAGGCAGGCATAACAATAACGAACCTGCTTAGCCATAGTGCGGGACTACCCGCATTCAGCCGCCCTTTCTCAGCCGAGGAACTTTATGATTGGGATCTGGCTGTGAGCGACCTGGCGAGCCAGGCACCCTTATGGGAGCCGGGTACCCAAAGTGGTTATCACGGCGTAACCCAGGGTTTTCTGTTGGGTGAGGTTGTGCGTCGAGTAACAGGAAAAAGCTATGGCACCTGGTTTCGTGAGAATGTGGCGGAACCTACGGGTGCGGATTTCCATATTGGTTTGCGTGAACAGGAGTTGTCTCGTGTTGCAGAGCTATTGGAAGATCCGTCGGCAGACGCGTCTGCATTTGCAAACCTGGATCCGGAATCTATGACTGCGAAGGTTTTCGGCGGCGGAGCTTCCAGCGGGAATGCCGTGAATTCAGTAGCCTGGCGGCAGGCCGAAATGCCGGCCATAAACGGCCATGGAAACGCACGATCAGTGGTTCGAGCGCAAAGCGCCCTTGCCAACGACGGGCTGGCGTTCGGCACGCAATTGCTCTCGGCCGAAGGAGCAGAAAAATCCCGTGAGGTTCTTCTGGAATCAACGGACCTGGTGTTGCTGTTTCCCGTCAAATTCGCGATGGGTTATGCCTATGGCAGTGAATTTCTCCCCATCAGCCCGAACAAAGATGCCATCTGGTGGGCTGGACTTGGCGGGTCTACCTGTGTCATTGATAAGGAAAACCGAACCTGCTTTTCCTATGTCATGAATCAGGCGAAAGCGGCCATGGTGGGAGATGAGCGAAGCGGCAGTTTGTCGCGAAGCCTTTACGAGGCCATGTAGATAAGTAACAGCGGGAGACGAAGTCGGTGTGTCACTGTCGCCGGTTCTTTTAGGGATTGTTAATTGGCGCCTTTGATATGGGGCTTCGGTGTTTCACATAGTGAGAGGCCTGCAGCTTTATCCAGCTTTAGGGCGTGTAACGGTGCATCCCGATGAAGAGTACAATGGGACCTTATGCCTTCAAAAATAATCTTGCCAATTGTCGTCATTGCGATCAGCACCGCAGTTGCCCTGTGGATGTTCATGCAGGAAGACCCACCGCAAACGATTGATAAGAAACCGCCCACAATGCTCGTGGATGTCATGCGTGCACATTCAGCGAGTGCAAAAATTACTGTGACCGCCCAGGGCAGTGTGACGCCCAGAACGGAGACCATACTGGTCTCTGAAGTGTCTGGGTTGATCACCGAAGTTTCCTCCGCATTTGTCGCTGGCGGATTCTTCAGCAAAGGGGACTTGCTGGTGCGAATCGATGACCGCAACTATCGCGCAGAAGTGAAACGCGCGCAGGCCTCGGTCAGAGCAGCCGAGACAAACGTCACTCGAGAAGCCGGGTTAGCTGACTACGCCCGGGAAGACTGGGAACGTGCGCAATCGCTATTGAAGTCCAGTAAGGCAGCTTCGGACCTGGCAATGCGCAAACCACAACTTGCTGAAGCCTTTGCGAGTCTTGATTTTGCGAAGGCAGATCTCGAGTTGCGCCTGGGCGACCTGGATCGAACGGTCATCAGGGCGCCCTATGATGGACTGGTTCGAGAAAAGCGGGCTGATGTTGGTCAGTTCGTTAATGCTGGCTCGGCCCTGGCCGCTACTTTTTCAGTCGATATCGCCGAAATACGATTACCTCTTCCAGATAGCCAGTTGCCTTACCTCAACCTGGATGAGCACGAACTGGCTCAAGGTCGAGGGCCGCTGGTGATGCTGTCGGCTAACATTGGAGGGCAACTGAACAGCTGGCAAGGTCGGATTGTGCGAACGGAAGGCGTATTCGATGAACGTAGCCGCGTTCTATATCTCGTCGCACAGATTGATGATCCCTACAATCGGCATTCGTCAAAGTGGGAACACTCTCTTCGTATAGGGACTTTTGTCGAAGCGGCTATCGAAGGTGAGCAGCTGGATAATGTGATTCGACTGCCGCGTACAGCTCTTCGAAGGGGCAATAAAATATGGACAGTCACCGACAACGATACGCTAAAACCTGTGACCGTCGAGATTGCCCGCGCTGACGAGCAATCGGTTTTAATTCGCTCGGGTTTGAAATCTGGCCAGCTGATTTGTCTCACGGTGCCAGAAAACCCTTTGTCCGGTACACCGGTCCGCTATCAGGAACCCAGCGGCGCAACTCCAGGGATAGATCTTGGAAACGATTGATCCGCATAAGGGCATTATTTCCTGGTTTGCCAGGAATCATGTAGCTGCCAATCTTTTAATGTTTGTCATTGTCCTGACCGGGATCTTCTCCGCATCGACCATACGCACACAGATCATGCCGGATGTTCAGCTGGATATGGTCAGCATCGATGTCCCTTTCCCCGGAGCGTCGCCTGGAGAAGTGGAATCGGGTGTCGTGACTCGAATCGAAGAGGCTGTGCGAGATATCGAAGGCATTGCCGATATGCGTTCATTCTCCAACCCGTCCTTCGGTAGAGTACGGCTGGACATCGAGACCAGTTACGACGCACTGGCCATCCTTGACGAAGTGAAGATGGCGGTCGATCGAATTTCCAACTTACCAGGGTCCATCGAAAACCCGGTGATCTATAGGAATCAACCGCAACCACGTGCCATCAATGTTCAGATCTATGGTGATCTCGATGAAGTCACCATGAAAGATCTGGCATCCACTATCCAGGATGAAATTCTTTCTTTACCCAGCGTTACCAAAGCGGATATCCAGGGTGCACGACCTTATGAAATTAGTGTTGAGCTGGAGGAGGCGCGACTACGCCAGTACGGGCTGAGCCTCGAGGATGTGGCAAAGGCGGTTCGTCGGTCATCCCTGGATCTACCCGCTGGTTCCATTCGCTCTGATTCCGGAGACATCCTGCTAAGAACCGAAGGCCAGGCTTACCGCAAAGTGGACTTTGAGAAAATCGTGCTGATCCATAAGTCAGATGGGACCCGGCTGACCCTGGGGGATATCGCGAGGATAACGGATGGGTTTGAAGAAGTTCAGTTTTACTCGATGTTCAACGGCAAGCCCAGTATCGGTATTTCGGTCTCAGCAGTGGGTGATCAGAACCAGATTGATATCTCAAATGAGGTGACTGACTATGTGGAAAAGAGAAGCCAGACACTACCGGAGGGCATTTCTTTAGAATCCTGGGGCAATAGTACCGCCTACCTTTCAGAATCCATCGACATGATGGTTTCCAACATGGTGATGGGCATTCTTTTAGTGCTGATTATTCTTGGAATATTCCTCAGGCTGCAATTAGCCTTTTGGGTGATGCTGGGTATGCCTATCGCCTTCCTGGGTGCATTCGCGCTGTTGCCATTGGTAGACGGTTCTCTCAATCTACTGAGCCTTTTCGGGTTCATCCTGGTGCTGGGTATTGTCGTGGACGATGCCATCATCATTGGTGAGAGCGTGCAGACCGCCAGTGAACGTGAAGGCCATTCGTTGGACAATGTTATTCGTGGTGCAAAGCGTGTTGCCATGCCAGCAACCTTCGGTGTGTTAACAACAGTCGTTACCTTCATTCCTCTGCTCACGGTGCAGGGAGGGTTCGGTGCATTGCCTGCA
Organism: K189A clade bacterium; assembly: GCA_018607685.1. Classification (GTDB taxonomy): domain Bacteria; phylum Pseudomonadota; class Gammaproteobacteria; order Pseudomonadales; family Azotimanducaceae; genus UBA9659. The sequence continues at coordinate 4,865 of JABBBA010000384.1, forward strand.
GCGATTGGTTCTGTCGTTGTTCTGTGCCTGTTGTTTTCAATTGTTGAATCGAAGCTGATTCTCCCGGCTCACCTTGCAAGCATGAAGCCGTTGCCATCCAATGACAATTCGCCTTTGCGGCGATTCCAGAAAAGGTTCGCTGATCGACTGACGTACGTTGTTGAGCATCATTACCGGCCGCTGTTGATTAAATCGATCAAGGCACGTTACACCACTCTGGCCCTGTTCATTGGTATGTTGATATTGGCCCTCGGCTTTGTGATGGGTCCTTACGTCAAAACTGTTTTCTTTCCGAGTATGTCCACCGATTTCATCATGGCGAAAGTCGAAATGGTTGACGGCACTTCACCGGCACAGGCGGTCAAGGTTGTAGAGCGGCTTAACAACTCGCTTCTTGAGCTCAATGATGAGCAACCGGAAGATGACAGGTTTCTGAAGAATATGGCCGCTTACGTTTTCAACACTAATGGTAATGTCGTCGCTGAGCTGGAATCTGTGGATTCACTCTCACAGAGTCCGGAACAAATCGCAGCAGACTGGCGGGAACGCGTTGGTGATATCTCTGGCGTGAAAACCATTCAGATTAGTGGTGCGCAAAAATCACACGGTCATAGCAAAGATATTAACTTCAAGCTGGTTTCACCGAATATTAAGGAACTCGAAGTTGCAGCAGAATTACTGCATCAACATCTGAGGTCCTACGACGGTGTATACGATATTGAGAATTCCAACACCGGTAGCATTCCTGAGATAAATCTAAAGATTAAGCCCTCGGCGGAAGCGCTTGGACTGGCGCTTACCGATCTAGCCAGCCAGGTCAGAGCTGCATTCTATGGCGTTGAAGCTCAGAGACTGCAACGTGGCCGCGAGGAAGTGAAGGTGATGGTTCGCTATCCACGGGAAGAACGTGAATCGATGGGTAATCTTGAATCCATGTATATCAGGACCTCCGACGGCGACGAGGTGCCTTTCACCGCTGTTGCTGAGCTGGAATCCAGAGTCTCTCCTTCGACTATTCGACGTACCTGGGGTAAACGCGCGATTATTATCTCCGCTGACGTCAACAAGACAATCACACAACCTGGAAAAATAGTCGGCGATGTAACATTGGGTGAATTCTCCAGGCAACTTGCTCTAAAACATCCCAGTGTGCGAATTGAACTTGGCGGTGCAAGCCAGGAAGAGGATGAGTTGGTCCAGCGTATGATCCTGACCTCCGCACTTGCGCTGTTCGGTATTTACGCATTGATGGCCATCCCACTAAAATCCTATCTTCAGCCTCTCATCATCATGGGAGTGATCCCCTTCGGAATGATTGGTGCGCTGATAGGGCACATTATTGTTGGCATTCCCTTTAGTGCACTTTCCGTCTACGGCATTATTGCCCTGGCCGGTGTAGTGGTGAATGACAGTATTATTCTGGTCGATTTCGTCAACAAGTCGGTGGCTGATGGATTGGATATTGTAGAGGCGGCTATCAAGGCCGGGACAGAGCGGTTTCGCGCCATCATGCTAACGTCACTTACGACATTCTTTGGCCTGCTACCGATCCTGACGGAGACCAGCCTGTCAGCTCAAATGGTTATTCCAATGGCTGTGTCGCTGGGCTTTGGCATTTTGTTTGCAACGGTTATTACACTCATTTTGATCCCATGCCTGTATGTGATGCTTAATGACATCAAGCTTACACGGACTGCACTGATGAGTAGCCGCACGGAATCCGCGAGCAGCTAATTCACCATTACTACTGGATCAAGGATTACTTCAATAGTTGATAGTCATTTAGGTGAAACCATTTCCGCGAAAAAACAAACTTGACCACCGATTCAGGTGACAGGCTTGTTACCTCACCAGTCTTACCTTTTCGATAGAAAGATTTACAACTGCCGTTTTGCCAGACAGTTGATTTCATTGTGTTTTTCAATTTGGTCACATATTCCC
>JABBBA010000384.1:6815-8136 GCA_018607685.1 K189A clade bacterium
CATCAATGGCTTTAATGCTCTTATCCCGTTTCACCTCACAAATGGCACTAACCGCATAATTGACCATTGTCTCCATGTAACTTATTTGCGAACTATGTCCGGTGCCAGTGTTCGGTCCGTTTATTTTGAAAAAATTAGGGTAGCCTGAAACGGTGATACCTTTATAGGAAACAGCCTCCGTTTCCCATTCACTATTCAGATTTCTACCATCCCTTCCGTAGACCTGAAACGAGAGCATCTTTTTTACATTTGTATAAGCAAAATATCCCGTGGCATAAACAAGTATATCCAAGGAGATGTCCTTGCCATCTTTTGTTCGAATCCCTGTTGGGGTAATAGCCTCTATCCCGCTAGTATCAACTTCAACGTTGTCCCGGGAAAGTGCTGGAAGATAGCCGTTTGATGGTATGACACGTCTGCAACCCAGTTCATAATCCGGCATCATATAGTCACGTAACTTGTCGTCGTCGATGTAATTTTCAAGATTCCTTTTTAGACTCAACCTGTAGAAATATTTAATGAAGTTGCTGATCCTTATCGTTAATGGATAGCGGCGAAAACCAATGAACCGCATTTCATGAATGGAAAAAATGATGAAGCGGTTGATCTGGCGTATTCCAGGAAGGTTCATGATTGTTTGCTCAATAGAACTGTAATTTCTATCTGAGCGTGGAAGGATCCACTCTGGTGTTCCCATAAACACCGTCAGCTGATTAACCTGGTTTGCTATTGCGGGAACGACTTGAGTCGCTGAACATCCTGAGCCAATCACGCCGACATTTTTCCCTTCACAGGAGACGCTATGATCCCATTCGGCAGTGTGAAATTTTTGCCCTTGAAAGGATTCAGCGCCATTAATGTGCGGAGTATTTGGGTTTGCCAGCACTCCGCTGGTATCGATAACGAAACGAGAGGTATACCGTTCACCGGATTCCACCTCGAAGTGCCACAGGCACCCGCGGTCATCATATGTAATTTTTGTGACGGTTTGATTTGCTCTTGCAGATTTTCTGAGATCAAACTTGTCTATGATGTAATTCGTATACTCGAGCAATTCATTTTGAGGGGCATATCTTTTCTTGAACTTGTATGGAAGAAAGGAAAAAGAATATAAGCCGGTTGGGATATCCACCTCGGCGCCTGGATACGAGTTGTTCTGCCAGGTACCACCAATATCAGATTCTCTTTCCAGCAAAATGAAATCGTCAGACTCCTCTTTTTGCAAACGTATTGCCGCAAGCAAGCCTGAGAATCCTGTGCCGATGATAACGGTTTCAAAATATTGAGAATCGTCTTGTATGGTGATCTGTTTACTTTATGG
>JABBBA010000404.1 GCA_018607685.1 K189A clade bacterium
AAAGGCACAGTGACGTCCACAAAAAAAACAATCAAAGAGTTGCAAGGGGTGCCGGTGAGTAGAGTAGAAAACAAAACAGCAATAGTGACAGGTGGAGGAAGTGGTCTGGGAGCAGCCTCGAGCGAATTGTTAGCAAAAGAAGGCGCGAAGGTCGTTGTCACCGACATAAATGCTGATGCGGCAGAACGGACGGTAAATGTAATTCAGCAGAGGGGTGGAAGTGCAATTGCCTTGCATCAAGACGTAGCAGACCAGGATCGTTGGCAAGAGGTGATCGATGCCACGGTCTCTGAATTCGGTGGCCTTGATGTTCTGGTCAACAATGCGGGTGTTGTCGGTGCCGGTGCGGGCCCTATGGAACATACTTCCTTCGAGAGCTGGCGCCAGGTCATGACGATCAACCTGGATGCTGTTTTTCTTGGGTGCCAGGCCGCCATTCGGGCGATGAAATCATCGGGAGGCGGATCAATCATCAATATCTCGTCTATCATGGGAATCGTCGGTGGTGCCGGCGCGGCCTACAACGCCTCAAAAGGTGGTGTTCGTCTGTTGTCAAAATCGGTCGCCGTATATTGCGGTAACAATGCGTACAACATTCGATGCAATTCAATTCATCCGGGTTATATCTGGACGCCGATGGTAAGAGGAATCGTTGAGTTTGTTGAAGAAGTCGAGTCTGAAGAAGCCTTGAAGGAAATGTTGGTGGAGAAGCATCCTATTGGCAGGCTAGGTGAAGCGGACGACATCGCAAAGGGGGTTTTGTTTCTTGCTTCTGACGAATCGAGTTTCATGACGGGAAGTGAACTTGTGATCGACGGGGGGTATACAGCAGTCTAAGTGGGCTGCGAAATCCACTTAGACGTTCAACGGGCTTCTGTCTTTAGGCGGGCTTCGATCATCAGGAGACCATGAAACACATCGTCTTTCTTGATCTCTTCAAGGCAGAACCTGGCACCATGACACCAATCTCCGGTGGCCGTCTGCAGTTTACTGACGACTTCGGCCCTGAGTTCATTGAGGCATAGGTCATCTACAGCGATGTCGATAACCAGTTTTTCACCCTCATTGAGTTCCTGGCGGCAATCAAACTGTAATCCAGTCCTGGAAAAGTTGAGGCATTCTGCTGTTGGGTTGGTTCGGATAATGCCGCGGATGCCGGGGCGAGCAACGGCAACGGATAGGGATCGGTTCTCAAACCTGGTATAGCGGCGCTTTTCCTCGGTCATCGGTAGATCCTTGATAATAGGACGTCAATTCGACCATTTCCCCCGTACCTAATCAAGCATCGGAGTGAAGCCGGTGCGGCGGAAGGTAATTAAGTCCTCTAAGCGTCACCTGGTCGAATCCTATGGGGCTGCTAGAGGTATTGGCTCGATACCCCGTCTTGTCTTTTTAGTCCTGCCTAGGCATTGTAACGGCGACCGCAGGAGGCGCACGTGTTGTGCCGATCCAGCCAATGATCAAACTGAAAATAAGGAAGATTGATGCATCTCGGAGAACTGGCCGCCAAGAGCCCCGATAAAGCCGCTTATGTGATCGCCGAAACCGGTGTAACCACGACATTCAAGCAACTCGATGACCTCTCCATGCAGGCTTCGCAATTATTTCGTCAGCTCGGTTTGAACCGGGGTGACCACATCGCGATACTCCTTGAGAACCATCCGGCGTTGCTGCAGATTTGTTTTGCAGCTCAGCGCGCAGGGCTTTACTTCACGGCTATCTCCTACCGACTCCAGGAAGAAGAGGTCGAGTACATCGTCGGTGACTGTCAGGCCAAGGTATTCATCACATCAAAAAGCCAGCGGAGTGTTGTCGAGAAGCTTAAGCTGGATCATTGCCAAAGCTATATGGTTGATGGTGTTGTTGCGGGCTTCGATGCATGGGAAGACGCCATCGCAGCGATGCCGGCTGAGAAGATTCCGGATGAATCGATTGGTGTGTCCATGTTGTATTCGTCTGGTACGACCGGAAGACCCAAAGGGATATTCAAACCGCTGCCGCAAGGCGAGTACGGCGTAGACGATGGGCCTAACCTGTTCGAGATGCTTTATGGCGCCTCCGTGGACAGTATCTACCTGAGTCCGGCGCCTCTTTATCATGCCGCCCCGTTGACCTTCACGATGGGTATGTTGTCTATGGGCGTGACCTGCATTGTGATGCAGCATTTTGAGGCTGAGGCGGCGCTTGGTGCCATCGAGAAACATAAAATTACCCATAGCCAGTGGGTGCCTACTATGTTTATTCGCATGCTTAAGCTCGACGATGATGTGCGCTTGAAATACGATGTTTCCAGCCTTCAGTGTGCTATCCATGCGGCTGCTCCATGTCCCGTTCCGGTCAAGGAACAAATGATTGAATGGTGGGGACCAGTGATCCACGAGTACTATGCTGGCAGCGAAGGCAACGGGTTCGTTGCCATCAACTCAGAACAATGGCTCGCGCACAAAGGGTCTGTTGGGCTTTCGCTAACAGCGCAACTACATATTGTTGGTGAAGATGGAGTTGAAGTACCCCAGGGTGAGTCCGGCACTATCTATTTTGAAGGTGGCGGTGACTTCGAATACTTTAATGACAAAGACAAGACCGACGAATCGCGGCACCAACAGGGCTGGTCAACCCTGGGTGATGTTGGTTACCAGGATGCGGATGGCTTTCTTTATCTCACTGATCGTAAGAGCTTTATGATTATTTCCGGTGGGGTGAACATCTATCCTCAGGAAACAGAGAACCTCCTGGTCACACACCCCAAGGTAATGGACGTAGCGGTGTTCGGTGTTCCTAATGATGATTTTGGTGAAGAGGTTAAAGCTGTTGTGCAGCCCAAGGACTGGAACGATGTTGGGCCAGATTTTGAAACAGAGTTGATCGAGTTCTGTCGTGAACACATCGCGCACCTGAAGTGTCCGCGATCAATCGACTTTGACAAGGAATTGCCCCGGCATCCAACGGGTAAGCTGTTTAAGCGTCTGTTGCGTGATAAATACTGGGAAGGTCACAAGACCAAGCTACTCTAGCTCTTCCCATCGCCAGGTGACTAAAAACCTTGACCAGCCAAACCTTTGGCTGGTTCACCTGATTGAATTCGAACTGCTAGCAGACGGCGATCAGTAGACACCGCCCAGTTTGCTGTGATCCCAGGTGACAATTTTGTCTGGGGTGAATTTCATTCCTATTCGTTTAGAGGCGGTGTTCATCATCCCTTCCCGAATGGCCTCGCCTGCATCAGCCTGCAGATCGCCCCGTTGTACTGAGATGTTAAAGAGAATGTCGCGGGTGGCTTCGACATCCTCAATCAGTTCTACTTCCGTATAAATAAGGACGCTCTTTAGTTCCTGGTAAACGTCTCCGGATTCCACCAGCAAAGAGACTTTGGGATCTTTCCTGAGGTTGTTTATCTTCTGGCTCTTTCTGAATGTCGTCATGTAGATAACATTTTGATCATCCACGCAGTACCACATTGGCATAGGATGCGGGAAACCGTTCTTGCCATTTGAGACCAGAATAATCGTGCGGGAATTCTTGAGGTAACTGCCGATTTCATCATCGGTCATATTTATCTGATCACGTCGTGACACATCTAACTCCTGTTTTCTTAAGTTTTCGACCCGCTGAAAGGTTCCTGACCTATCAGCACGCCATAAAGGTTCTTTTTCCCCGTCATTGCATTCTCGAGATAAGTAATCGTCTCGTTGAGACTCTGGTCGAGCGTCAATCGTTCCAGCAGCTCAAGTGCGATGTCGGGGAACATTCGTATTTCGTCCACCAATCGGGCGCGGGTGTAGAGATATTCAATGGCCAGTCTGTGAAATTCATCCGGCCATCGATCGTCCGCTAGAATCATTTTTCCGATTCGTTCTTTTGTTACTTCCAGTTTCTCTCTTTCTGCATTCAAGTAAGATTTGCATTCGAGTTCTTTATTCTGAACGAGAAGGGATAAAGCGTTTTCGATAATTTCAAGATAATCCGATTGAACGCGCCTGATGACGCGAACCAGCTCGGCGGCATTTTCACGCGTGCTGGAGAGTTCATCAATCTCCAGCACGTCTAATGCGTGATTGATAGTTGTTCGCATTCTAACGCCCCCTTAGCAAGTTCGCCGGGGCGAATTGATCCGTAAGAGGGCGTCGATCTGTCTTCCAGTCGGGATCCCTGTCCATGTTTGGGACGTACTTTCGCAGGTCGATCTTGTAACGCTCAAAGTTGGGTTTCAGCATGATAGCGTTCGCCATTAGTGTCTTGCGGTCCGGCAATTCAGCCCTGCTGGCAACGATAACACGGTTGCCCGTACCCGGCATTTTAAGACTAAAAAGAGGTCCAAACACAGTCGAATAGGTCACAGATTCGTGGTGATAAAGGGCGCTTCCCCAGAATGTATTTGCGATGAGGACCCCGTCAGGCGTCAGTAAATTTTTAATATTTTCCAGAAACTCAACGGTCATCAGGTGTTCAGGGATATATTCCCCGGTAAAGGCATCCAGAATGATCAGGTCGTATTGTTCCTTTTTGAGAAGCGCGCGCCTGGTGAAGACTCTGCCATCAGCGACATGCACATCAATCTGGTCAGTTTTTCTGAATCCGAAGTACTCCGTTGCAACATTAACCACCGCCTGGTCGACTTCGACAAGATCCATGGTGAGGTCTGGGTAGATACTGGTCAATACAGTGGAAATTGTCCCACCGCCCATGCCAATCATCAGGCCGCGGGTTGGTTCGGGGTTTACCAGCAATCCTGCGAAGGTCATGCGGACATATGGAAAGACAATACGAGTCGGGTCGTCAATGTAGATACAGGTCTGGTTTCTTTCCTGGCGCTTTACGGAAAATATAAGACATCGCTTTCCTGCTTTCTCGCTGACGACAATATTTCGGTAGAGAGACTTTTCCCTGTGGACCACCACATCAGAATACGATGCGGTGGAGCCAAGAAGCAAAATGACGGCTAAGAGCAATTTCATGTGTGGTGTAATCAAACCTCCGACTCAACCTCTCTGTCCACAAAAAGCGCAATCAGGAAGCAGCAGATAAGTGCGATTGCCATGGTAACCAGAATCTCATTTATTTCGAACAACAGAACAAAGTAAAAGGAAGTGAGCAACGTGCCCAGGGCGCTACCCAGCGTAGAGATGAAGTAGAGTCCACCTGCAACACGACCGCTGTGATGTGATTCTTCGACCAGAAGTCTCACGGAGTAGGGCGCAATCATGCCTAATATTGCGGTTGGGATGAAGAAGAGCAGCACCGCAGCCAGCAGGGATCCATAACGGGGGTCCTCAAACCGAAGGAAGACCCAGTCCATCATGGCATCGCCAAACAAGATCGTGGGTACAGCCGTGATGGCGGCGGCGACGAAGAATAGCCCATACTTTCGAAGTCTTGGCGCCCGCGTTGAGAGATGACCGCCGATCAGGTATCCGAATGACAGTGCAACCATGAAAACGGTGATGATGCTGCCCCAGACATAAATGCTACTGCCAAAGTAGGGGGCCAGAATTCGTCCACCGAGCAGTTCGATCGACATAATGATGAATCCGCTGGTGAATGCCAGCGTGAGGACAGTCCAGATTGTTAAGCGGCGTTCGATTGGCATTTAGACAGACAAAAAAAGAAAGAACCAAGTATACACTCATCATCGCAAGAGCAGGCTATAGGCATCATCCCAAGAGCAGGCTATAGGCATCATCCCAGGACCAGGCTATAGGCTGCTGCACGGTTTGTGGCAGAATAGTCTGCTTTGTGGTTTGCCGGACGCACTTGAGTTCACTTCGTCGATTGATCCCCGTGATGAAAAACTACCAGGCCCAGATCTATCTGGGTTTCCTGGCGTTTTTTATCGCCCGCTTTTTTGAGGTCAGTACTTATTACCTTGTAGCGGAAGGTATCGACCTGATCAGTGAGCTACTGGAGGGTACTCACGGTGCTGTCACCATCGGCCAGATTGCACTTGGCATCGTTTTTTGTGTTGCCATGCGTTTCCTGGTCGTGTCCTACGCACGGCGTGCCATTCGCCGGGTCGGCATCGCCGTATCCTTTGATCTTCGGCAATTCCTGTATAAATCAATCCTCAGGCAAGGACCGGGATTCTTTGCGAAGATCAGTGTCGGGGACGTGATGACGCGCGCCATCCAGGATATATCGCTAATTCAACGGGCAATTGCTTTCGGGTTGATATCGATTGTCATCATGGTCTTCGCACCCTTGTTTGGTGTTTCGGCGATGTTGCTGAAATCGGCTTCACTCACATTGCTGATAGTCCCATTGCTACCGGTCGTTTTTATCTACGCGCTGCGTATGGCTAATGAAATGGGAAGGAGCTCCAGGGAAGTACAGGAAAGGTTGTCTGAACTGTCTTCACACACGCACGAGAATCTTTCGGGCATCCGCACGATTCAGGCACAGGTGCAGGAAGATAATGAGATTAAGCGGTTCTGGTTAACCAACAATGATTACGCCAGCGCCTTCTATGATCAGGCGCGAATAAACTCGCTGATGTCCGCCTGGATGCCGTTTTTTGCCTCTGTTGCTCAACTCGTCATTATTCTTTACGGGGGCCATCAGGTAATGACCGGCCAGATATCGGTGGGTGATCTGGTGTTTTTCTTCGCCTGTCTCGGTATGTTGCTGCAGCCAATCCGGATGGCGGGCATGCTGGTGATGTTGCTTCAGCGTGCCGCCGTGGCGACTGATCGACTTTATGAAATCTATGACACTGAACCTGAGATAAGCGATAGCCCCAGCGGTCAGGCGCCGTCTGATATCCAGGGTGCATTTGAGCTTAGAAACCTCAGCTATACCTATCCAGGGTCAGATAAGCCTGCGCTTCATAACATCAATATCGAAATAGCCGCGGGCGAGTCAATTGCGATAGTGGGCAGGATTGGTTCAGGTAAGAGTACGCTGCTGAAACTGTTTACCCGCATGATCGATACACCTGATGCCTGTCTGTATATTGATGGTCATGACGTAAACGACTATCCGTTGTCGCAACTTCGGCAACAGGTCTCGCAGGTTCTGCAGGATTCGTTTCTGTTCGGAGAGCCCCTCTACAGCAACATCAGCTATGACGACCCGGAGCGTAACCTTGAACTGATCTGGGATGCGGCCGAGTCAGCTTCCCTGCGCAAATCTATTGATGATTTCCCCATGAAGATGCATACCCTGATAGGAGAACGTGGTGTGACACTCTCCGGTGGGCAAAAACAACGGGCGACGTTGGCACGGGGGCTGATTCGGGATGCCCCGGTGCTGATTCTGGATGATTGCTTTTCAAGTGTGGATACAGAAACCGAAGAACATATTCTAAGCCGGCTGAAAAGGTTACGGGCCGGGAAGACGACAATTCTGGTGTCTCACAGAATATCCACATTACGTCATTCCGATCGGATAGTGGTGCTGGAGGAGGGTGAGATTGTTGAGATTGGCAGTCACGAGGAGTTACTCGCTCTGGATGGTGCCTATGCTCAGCTGGAAAGAGCGCAAACCCTTGGCGATGAATCCGTCGCGGTCGTTGGCTAGCAGATGACTGAGACAACAACAGGTAATACACGCGACCACAGTATGTTTGATGCGGAACTCTCCGGGGCAGTGCTTAATATGCACCTGCTGGGGAGGCTGATGCGATGGCTGAAGCCTTATCGATTTAGCCTTGTGCTAAGTACCATTCTGGTCCTGATCGCAAGTTACGCGGCGGTTGTCATGGAGATCCTGATATCGCGGGTTCTGGTGGACTACATTATCGTCGGGCAATCTGAATCTCCCATGCCGGATATGGGCATGATTGAGCTGACCATATGGGTTGAACAGCAAACTGGCCTCAGCGCGCTCAACTCCGCAGGACTTTTGTTTTTCATTGTTATGGTGGTGTTTGCACTTGCAGGACACTGGCATCGTCTCACGCTAACCAGCGCGATTGTGAAAGGGTTGCGTGACCTTCGGCAGGATCTGTTTGCGCACATGGAAACTCGCCCGAGTTCGTTCTACGACAAGGTGCCCGTCGGCCGGATAATGACCCGTGTAACAAACGATATTGAGGCCTTGTTTGAGATGTTGCGCGGTGTTGGAAGTCTGATCGGAGAGTTCGTTCCGTTCT
>JABBBA010000388.1 GCA_018607685.1 K189A clade bacterium
CTACGGCCTTTTCCGCCACGGGTCGCGCTCGCAAAGTAGACCCAATAACCCGCGCCCGTTTCATCATCAATTGTGCAAGATCAAGCTCTGCCTTCATACCGCCCATCAGCCCAATCAAAACTAATCGCCCTTTGAGCCCCAGCAAGGCAAGGTTGTCGGACAGGTAACCGGCACCTACCGGGTCCAGAATGACATCAACCCCGCTATCCCCGGCGAACGCCTTCGCTGTCTCAAGAAACGACCCATCGTGACGATTGAATCCGCCAGCGGCTCCCAATTCGATACAGGCCTGCAGTTTTTCTTTGGAGCCAACCGTCACAAAGCTGCTGGCACCAAATGCCTTGCATAACTGAATGGCGGTTGTGCCCACGCCGCTGGCACCGGCATGAATGATGGCTTTCTCTCCGGCCTTCAATCCCGCCTCTATAAACAGATTCAACCAGGCCGTTGCAAATACTTCAGGTAATGCGGCGCCCTGCTCATAGGACAATCCATCGGGAATGGGTAACACACTACCCTCATGAACAGCGGCATACTGACTATAGCCACCACCCGCCAGCAGAGCACAAACCCTGTCACCGATTTTGAATCGAGTGCAGCCTGCTCCTACCTCTGCAATTTCCCCAGCACATTCCAGGCCCATGACATCACTCGCACCGGGTGGTGGTGGGTAAAAGCCCTTGCGCTGCATCAGGTCAGCCCTGTTGATGGCGGTGGCAGAAATCTTGATGAGGACTTCCTGGTCACCCATTGTCGGCGTATCAACTTCACCCCAGGAAAGGGAATGGTCTTCGTTAACAATTACAGCTTTCATAGGATCAATATCTAATAGTGAGGGGGCTTTTCGTCTTCCGCTGAACCACCATCAGGAATCGATGACTCCAGTTTCCTGAATTGGCTCATGAGATGTTTGAGTTGCTCTTCAAGCGCCATTATCTGTCTCTGTTGCTCAGAGACGGCATCATCAAGCTTTTGCAATGTATCTTCCTGGAATGAAATGCGCTCTTCCAGAAGAATGATTTTGTCCTCAAGGTATTCCGTCGACTCAGGCATCAGTAGCGCAGTCTGACTTTAACGCCCTGCTCATGCAGCCACTGCTTCAAACCGGAAACCGTATAGTCACCATAATGAACCATTGAGGCAACCAGAGCAGCATCCGCTTTACCTTCGGTAAGGACCTCTAACAGGTGCTCGGGTTTCCCGGCCCCACCGGAGGCAATAACCGGAATGGATACCGCTTCAGCGATCATTCGAGTCAGGGTAATTTCATAACCTTCCCGGGTTCCATCGGCATCGATCGAGTTAACAACAAGCTCACCGGCCCCTAACTCTTCACCCTTGAGCGCCCATTCCAGCGCATCAACGCCCATAGGGGTCCTCCCGCCATTGATAACGACTTCGTAACCGCTCGGGAACTCCCTTGAGATCTCAACCCTGAGGATGTCCATGGAAAGTACGGTGTTTTGAGCACCAAAGGCATGGGCACACTCGGCAATCAGCTCAGGACGCTTGACCGCGGCCGAGTTCACATTTATTTTTTCCGCGCCGGCCCAGAGCAATTTGTTGGCATCTTCAACCGTACGGATTCCACCTCCAACGGAGAACGGAATGTAAACCTGCTCCGCCACCCGTTCCACGACATCCAGCATGATGTTCCTCGCATCGCTGGAAGCAGTAATGTCGTAGAACACCAGTTCGTCCAGGCCATCATCGTAGTATTCCCGGGCCTTGGACACGGGGTCACCAATGTCTTTCGTATCAACAAATTTGATGCTCTTGGCCAGGTTGCCATCTCGCACGTCCAGACAGGCAATGATTCTCTTACTCAGCATGTTGCATCCCAATCCTTGAAAGCTCCAAGAAGCTTTAGACCCAGCTCACCACTTTTTTCCAGGTGGAACTGCGTGGCGAAAAGATTTTCCCTGGCGATGACAGAACAGAAAGTCTTGTCTCCGTACTGTGTTGTTCCCACCACGTGATTATTGTCGATTGGTTGAGCGAAGTAGCTATGAACGAAATAAAACTCATCCCCGGACTGGATATTCTCCAGCATCGGGTGTGGTCGAGTGATCGTCAGTTCGTTCCAGCCAATATGCGGCACCTTAAGAGATCTGTCAGCGAATTCGAATCTTTCGCAGGCGCCTTCTACCAACCCCAGACAGGTCTGATCACCTTCCTCTGTATGCTCAAGGACAATCTGCAGGCCGAGGCAGATACCCAGCAATGGTTTCCCTGTTGCATAGAAAGCTCTTATCGCCTCATCAAGCCCTCGGTCGCGCAGCGTATCAACAGCGCTCTCCGCCGAACCTACGCCGGGGAAAATCAGCTTGTCTGCAGCTGCAACTACAGCCGGATCAGCCGATATCTCAGCATCCATTCCGACATGTTGGCAGGCACGCTGAACACTGCGTACGTTTCCTGCGTCATAATCTACGATGACCGGCATAGGGCCTCCACTAAAAGAGCGCGCATTATAGGAGGTCGACGGGAAATTTACAGGTTTCAGGTCTATTCCCGAGGCTGTTTTCCCTAAACACTTTCCAAGCCAGCCTTTCGTTTTGTATCACAATAGTGATACAGTTCGCCCCATGAAACTAAACGTCCAAACCAACATCGCAACACCGGTCTTCCAGCAAATTGTCGACCAGCTCCATTTCGCTATTTCCGCAGGTGAGTTACTGCCTGAGGAACGCCTTCCCAGTATCCGGACCATTGCGAATGAGCTCGGCATAGCACCAAACACCGTGGCCAAGGCTTATCGCCAGCTGGAATTTCGTGGCCTGATCACCGCACACGACCGTTCAGGTTACTCGGTTCTGGCAGCAGTACCTGACAGCCGTTATCAGGCCCGGGGGGTAAGTGCAGACAAGACGGAAGTCCATAACGCCGTCGATAAACTGGAACAGGGTCTTTTCCCGGGCGCTTTCTGCAAGGTCACCGAGGACTTCCTTTCCGGTGATCCTGCAAAGTGTAATGTTATTCATGCCGATGGAGCAGGAACAAAATCGATCGTCGCCTACCTCTGGTACAAAGAAACCGGCGACGCATCTGTCTTTCGCGGAATCGCACAGGACAGTATTGTCATGAACCTGGATGACCTGCTTTGCGTCGGCGTGAACGGCAGGATCCTTATCTCCAATACGGTTAATCGCAATGCACTCAATTGCCCGGGAGAGGTTATTTCAGAGCTCATCGATGGCACCGAGGCTTTCCTCGAGTCCATGAGAGAGCATGGCGTCAATATCTACTCTGGCGGAGGTGAGACTGCGGACGTCGGCGACCTGACCGGGACGCTGGTTGTGGATTCCTGCGCAGTGGCTGTCATGGACAAGGCAGATGTTATCTCGAACGATATCACCCCGGAGCTTGCGATCATCGGGCTATCTTCCACCGGCCAGGCAAGTTACGAACAACATGCCAACAGCGGTATGGGGAGCAATGGCCTAACCAGCGCTCGCCATGACATGCTTTCCCGCCACTATGCCGATAACTATCCCGAGGCATTCGATGCCAACCTGGACCCGGCACTCGTTTACTGCGGCCCCTATCGGCTGACAGACCCGCTGCCTGGCAGTGAGTTTTCCGTTGGCGAGGCTATCCTTTCCCCCACAAGAACTTACGCACCACTCATCTATCAACTCAGGGAAGCCCTGGGAGATGATGTTAAAGGGGTCATTCACTGTTCCGGTGGCGCGCAGACAAAGTGCCTGCGGTTTGGCACCGGTGTGCACTACATAAAGGATAACCTGTTCGAGGTCCCACCACTTTTCTCTGCTATCCAGACTGTCTCTGGCACCGGATGGGAAGAGATGTTCAAGGTTTTCAATATGGGACACCGGATGGAAGTCTATGTGCCTGGCGCAAGAGCTGACGAGGCGATCCGGATTGCATCCGGACTCGGTATCGAAGCAAAAGTCATCGGTCATACAACAGCATCGGATGGCACCAATGCGCTTACACTGACCGATACCGCGGGGCGCAGGTTCCGGTATTAGCCAGAATTTTACTGCCTGTAGCCAATCCAACCCCACAGTATTATCCTAGGTCACCAATATCACCGGGTGGTCTAACATCCGGCACCTGATCTGCTAAAAGGAGTGTTAGCCAATGGCCCAGACAGCATTTGAAGAATGCCTGCGAATTCTTGTAGAAAAGGAAGGCTCAGACCTTTACTACAGCACAGGCGCACCCCCTTCGGCCAAGTTTCACGGGACGCTGAACCAGATTTCTGATGTACCCATGCTGCCAGGTGAAGTCGCGGTGATCGCCAATAGTGTGATGACTGAGGATCAGCGAACGGCCTTCGAGGACAACCCCGAATGCAACCTTGCTATCTCCCGGGAAGGCCTTGGCCGATTCCGGGTCAATATTTTCAAACAACGTAATGAATACTCCATGGTCATCCGGCGACTCGGTGATACTCTGCCGAACCACAAGGATCTGGGGCTGCCCCCTGTCCTGCCGAAGCTCATCATGTCCAAGTTAGGCCTGATTCTGTTTGTTGGCGGTACCGGGTCCGGTAAGTCTACGTCCATGGCTGCGTTGATTGACTACCGGAACCAGAAATCCAAAGGCCACATTATTACGATTGAAGACCCGGTTGAATTCACCCACCCCCACAAGGGTTGTATCGTTAACCAGCGAGAAGTCGGAACTGATACCAACAGCTGGCATGAGGCATTGGCCAACACACTACGACAGGCGCCGGACGTCATCCTGGTCGGCGAGATTCGCCATCAGGAAACCATGGAACATGCCATGGCATTCGCAGAAACGGGTCACC
Organism: K189A clade bacterium; assembly: GCA_018607685.1. GTDB lineage: Bacteria > Pseudomonadota > Gammaproteobacteria > Pseudomonadales > Azotimanducaceae > UBA9659. The sequence goes on from JABBBA010000388.1 coordinate 4,784, forward strand.
TTTGTCTATCGACACTTCACGCCAACAACTCTAACCAGGCGATGGACAGGATCATCAACTTCTTTCCTGAGGAACGTCACACTCAGCTTCTACAGGATCTTTCACTGAATATGAGGGGCATCATTTCCCAGCGCCTGGTTAAGACCGTTGATGGCAAACGTGCCGCTGCGATTGAGGTTCTGTTGGGGACTCCTCGTGCCGCAGATCTGATTGCAAAGGGCGACGTCGGTTCTTTGAAAGAGTTAATGGAGAAATCAGGTGAACAGGGTATGCAAACCTTCGATATGGCTCTGTTCAAACTCTTTAAGTCAGGGACGATCACACTTGAGGAAGCATTAAAAAATGCTGACTCAAAGAACAACCTTCGATTGAGAATTACCCTGGACGCCAAGAAGGATAAGGGAGAAGACGAGGCAGAGGCCCCGAAAGCAGCGCCAGCCAAAGCAGCAACACCACCACCGGCCGCGTTTCAGGCAGCCGCTGCGGGTGCGAAACCAGCCGAGGAAGAACCAAAGGAAGAAGCACCGGCGGAAGGCCTGGGAGGACTCTCCCTCCTGTCCATGGAAGAGGGCGAAGAAGAAAACCCGCCGGGTTAGGGAACGTCTTACTAGTTCAGTTTCTCAGACAATGACTGGTAAAAGTTAGAGACGATTGGAAGCGAATACGTAGACTTTCGTGCAACGAAGCGGACAGGCCTGTGAAGCCCTTTTTCCCCCAGGTTGATCAGGCAGGATTCCGGCACTTTAAGCGTCCTGGCAACACCTATAGGCACCATCCCGTGCCCAAAACCGGCGATTGCCATCTGGGCGACACTAAAAAATGATTCCAGGGAAACTTCCCGCTTGATCCGAAGCTTCTTGACCTCATCCTGGAATGATCGCCAGGCACCTGAGTAATCCTCGATGGTGATGACACCCAACTCGCCGCGCCGGGGGAAGGTAATGGGTTCCAACCCAGAGGGAATAATGACCATCGGCTCCATGGTAAGAACCTCAGACTGAAGATCAGTATCGAGCGTATCGGACCCGGTACAGACACCCACCATAAATTCGCCGGAGCGAATACGGTCAAGTACAACCGGTGTCCGGTGGGTATGAAACACAAAACTCACCTCGGGTAACTCGCCCCGAACCTTGTGGAAGACCTCCGGCCCCCAGGACGACAAAATCGCGTCGGACACACCAATGACCAACTCTCCCTTACCGCTCGCCACCTCATCGATAAACAGGTCCCTCAACTCTGACAGGACCGGTGAGATCTTATCGACCAGATGCTGTCCGTGTTGAGTGAGCTCAACCCGCCGGCCTTTTTTCTGAATCAACTTGCGGTTGTAGTAACGCTCAAGTGTCGAGATTCTTTTACTGACGGCGGATTGAGTGATGCGTAGTTCAGTACTAGCCTCCATCATGGTGCCGGTACGCGCAAGGGTCAGCAGGGTTTCCAGATTCTCAATCATGCTTTTTATCCATGAGCATTAGCCACGGGGTCTCATTAATTCCATAGTTACATGTATTGTATTCCAACGATTCTCTTTTCTCATCTATAAAGAAAACACAAACTGCCCGGCATGACTTATCTGCTACTTGTGCTTGCAACCCTCGCGACCAGCATCATTTCAGGCGTTCTCAGCATGGCGGGGGGAATGATCTTGATGGGTGTCTTCGGCTTCTTTCTGTCAGTGCCTGCGGCCATGGTACTTCACGGGATCGCACAGACTTTTTCCAACGGCTCACGGGTCTGGCTCTATAGGCGCCATATAAAGTGGCGTGTTCTGGGTTACTACGCTATCGGCGCGTTTGCCGTGCTTGGCCTTTTCGCCACATTGACCTTTGTGCCCAGCATCGGGCTGGTCTTTATCCTGATTGGCTGTTTCCCCTTTCTCGCACTTATTCTGCCCAGGTCCATCAACCTGGATATGGAACGGGGTCCTGTCTCTTTCTTCTCAGGCGTCATCGTCACGACCGCCCAGATGCTGGCCGGCGCATCAGGACCGGTTCTGGATATCTTTTATGTGAAGAGTGAAATGTCAAAGGAAGCAATTCTGGGTACCAAGGCGGTCACCCAGACCCTGGGGCACATCCTGAAATTAATCTACTACGCGATTATTATGACCATCGCCAGCGATCTGATTCCTGTCTGGGTAATTCCTGCCGTGGTCGCCGCGGCCATTTTCGGTAACTACTGCGCAAGTCTGCTGGTCACTCGAATGAGTGACAGCCAATTCAAGAAAACTGGCCGTAACGTCATCATAGTGGTTGGCGTCATCTACATAGGTAAAGGGATTGCAGAACTGATCTAGGCAGACCCTTCAGCCTCCGCGCCTACGGGCTTAATGACAAACAGCAGGTCCCCTTCATTAACCTGTTGGCCAGAAGTAATGTTGATCCGGGTTATCTCGTATCGACCATCACCGGAGTACAGCTCACCATCATCACCGGAGAAGGTATTCAGATTGACCGGCGTAAACATTTTCATTGCTTCAAGCTGGCACAGGATGTCGTCGGCCCCCACCAGATCACCGACGTTGACATACTCGGGCTCTGACGGCGAAGGTGTCCTGTAGAAAACGCCCGTTGATGGTGACAGCACTTTTAACTCATCGCTGTCTTCGATCTTCAGCATTTCAATGCTCAGCCCAGAGCCAACGGAGCCTGAGGCTTCCTCAATTTCCTGGATCAGGATTTCTGCATCAATTCGATCAAGATAGGCAGGCAGGTAACCTGTATCGTATTGCCCACCGAGGAAAACGTCATCCCGCAGGATTCTCTTTATCAATGCAATGTTCGTACAAATACCGTTGATCACTACCCGATCAAGGTACTCAACCATCTTGTTCACCGCATCGTTTCGGTCTTTTCCGAAGCAAATGATCTGGATGATCAGGGAATCATAGAAAGGCGAAACCACCTTGCCGTCACCCGCCATCGAAATAAGCTGGATATGATCTTCCTCGGGTAGTACACATTTGGTGATTTCGCCCGGCGTGGGCACAAACGAAACATTGCCATCAGCATCCAATACGGCTTTTTCAGCGTTGACCCGTACTTCAAGGCCATAGCCCTTCTCGGGGAATTTCATATGCTCGATTGAATCACCGGACGCGATTTGAAATTGCTTCTCAACAATATCAACACCGGTCACCACTTCTGTTACCGGGTGCTCTACCTGAAGCCGGGTATTCATCTCCATGAAATAGATCGCATCGCTTGGGACATCATAAATAAACTCAACGGTTCCCGCGCCGGTGTAGTTAACTGAATCAGCGATCTTCTCGGCGTACTTCAACACTTCATCCCG
>JABBBA010000101.1:0-3485 GCA_018607685.1 K189A clade bacterium
CCATGTGATGGTCCCCACAGCGCGGCAGTACCGGCAGCGATCGCAGCAAACGGATTACATTCCGTAGAACCCGCCATTCGGACAGTTGAAGTAGAAGCGTTCTGTTCGTGGTCTGCATGAAGGATGAAGATCCGATCCATAGCGGCCGATAAGGTAGGGGAGACATTTGGTTTCTCGCCTTTTTTGCCAAAGCACATATGCAGGAAGTTTTCTGCATAGGTCAGGCCTGCATCGGGGGCAATAAACGCTTCACCGATCGATTTTTTATACGCCATCGCCGCAATGGTTGGGATCTTGGCGATGAGCTGCAATGCTGCTTCTTTTCGGTAGGCGGGGTCCTTGATGTCCAGGGTGTCGTGTTGCAGTGATGCCAGTCCGGCAATTGCCGCACAAACCATGGACATGGGATGTGAGTTCTCGGTAAACCCGTCGAATATATGTTGGAAGTGTTCGTCGACTGGCATTCGGTCATTAATATCTTTTGTGAACTCGGCGAGCTGCGATTCATTAGGTAGCTCCCCATTCAGCAGCAGATAGCAGACTTCCATGTGACTGGAGCCTTCTGCAAGTTGGTCAATGGCGTAGCCACGGTAGAGTAATATTCCCTTGTCTCCGTCGATATAGGTCACGTTTGATTCGCAGCTTGCGGTGGACAGGAAGCCCGGGTCGAAAGTAAAAAGCCCTTCTTTGATGATCCCGCGGACGTCGATGACGTTAAGGCCTTCGCTTGCCTCTAGTACCGGCAATTCAACTGACTTACCATCAATGACAATTTCTACTTTTTGTACCATTTAACTGCTCCAGATTTGCTTCGCCTGCTTGGCGGATGACTGACGTTCGATGTCGCTAATGATCGGCTGAATCGCGACGGACCATGATTAATCTTTCTAATTTTCCGATTAAGACAGCTGATGCTTTTCACAATACCGGGGTGTTGAGCGCTCCCCGGAACGGCAGGCTATCAAAGCAAAACCGAATTAGCTTGTAAAGGCTTGGACAATGCTGTTTTTGGTGGTTAGTGGTTTGTTTTTTAAGGGTAAACTCACTATTATGGGCGCGCTTCGGCGGATTCACGAGATTGAGGTTGCTATACCTCCTGAATAATCCTTAATTATAAATAGAGTAAATACCAGTGAAACAAAATTCTCGCCCAATCAATGTCGGCATTGGCGACCTGGCGTCGTTCAAATGGCCAATCACCGCGTTAAGTTCGATTACACATCGTGTCGCGGGCGTCGTCCTTTTTGTTGGTGTCGCGTTCATGCTTTACGCGCTGGACCTATCGCTTTCCGGCGAAGAGGGCTTCAATGAACTGAAAGAAATGATGACCAGTCCGGTGGGTAAGCTAATTACCTGGGGTTTGTTATCAGCACTTGCTTATCACTTTGTTGCTGGCATCAAGCATCTGGTGATGGACATGGGTGTTGGCGAAACACTCGAAGGTGGACAGTTCGCAGCCAAGATAACAATTTTCTTCTCAGCAGTCCTGATAGCGCTTGCCGCTGTCTGGGTTATATAAGGAGCACGTTATGGTTACTCAAGTGATTAGTATGAGCCGCAACGGTGTCTCTGACTGGCTTGTTCAGCGGGTGAGCGCACTTGTACTTGCGGCCTACACACTCTGTATCTTTGGTTCTGTTTTGATGAACCCGGGTCTGGACTTCAAGACCTGGTCCGGTTTCTTTAATTCGACCGGAATGCAGATATTCACCATGTTGGCCATTTTGTCTACCTGTGCTCATGCCTGGATTGGTATGTGGACTATCGGATCCGACTACCTGCGAGAGCATACGCTGGGTTCAAAGGCAACGGCATTAAGATTTATCTACCAGATTAGTTGTGTGCTTGTTATTGCGGCGTACCTTATCTGGGGTATTACTATTCTTTGGGGTAACAACTAGTATGAGCGATCTTCCTGTTCTTGAATTTGATGCCATCATCATTGGTGGTGGTGGCTCGGGCATGCGAGCTGCATTGCAGCTGGCAGAGTCTGGCAGTAAAACTGCTGTCATTTCTAAAGTATTTCCAACCCGCTCGCATACCGTTTCCGCCCAGGGTGGTATCACCTGCGCCATCGCAAGTGATGACCCCAATGATGACTGGCGCTGGCATATGTATGACACCGTAAAAGGTTCAGATTACATCGGTGATCAGGATGCTATTGAATATATGTGTAGTGTTGGTCCTGAAGCCGTGTACGAGCTGGAACACATGGGCTTGCCGTTTTCTCGAACGGAAAATGGTCGAATCTACCAGCGACCTTTCGGTGGTCAGTCCAAGGACTTCGGGAAGGGCGGCCAGGCTGCCAGAACCTGTGCGGCGGCGGACCGAACCGGCCACGCTTTATTACATACCCTTTACCAGGGAAACCTGAAAGCGGGTTCAACCTTTTTCAGCGAATGGTTCGCGGTTGATCTGGTCAAGAACTCAAATGGTGCAGTCGTTGGTGTCACTGCGCTCTGCATGGAGACCGGTGAGCTTCACTATATTAAGGCCAGGGCAACCGTGCTCGCGACCGGCGGCGCTGGTCGAATTTACCAGTCAACGACCAACGCATTGATGAATACAGGCGACGGTACGGGCATGACACTTCGAGCCGGATATGCCGTCCAGGATATGGAAATGTGGCAGTTCCATCCTACGGGTATTGCCGGCGCGGGTACCCTCGTAACAGAAGGTTGTCGTGGTGAAGGTGGTTACCTGATTAACAAAGATGGTGAACGTTTTATGGAACGTTATGCGCCGAATGCCAAAGATCTTGCGGGTCGTGATGTTGTTGCAAGAAGCATGGTTATTGAAATACTGGAAGGGCGGGGCGCAGGTGAGAATGGTGATCACGTATTCCTGAAGCTGGACCATCTGGGTGAGGAGATTCTTCATTCAAGATTGCCGGGTATCATAGAGCTGTCCAAGACCTTCGCTCATGTTGATCCTGTGAAGGAACCTATTCCTGTGGTACCTACCTGCCATTACATGATGGGTGGTCTGCCAACAAATGTTCATGGCCAGGCGATTACGGTTGATGCCAATGGTAATGACCAGATAGTGGACGGTCTCTATGCCGTCGGTGAGGCAGCGAACGTTTCGGTTCATGGCGCCAATCGACTGGGCGGAAACTCTCTGCTGGACCTTGTTGTCTTCGGGCGAGCCGCAGGCCTTCATATTACTGATGCGCTGGCTCAGGGCATGGATTCGGGGGAAGCATCGGCGTCTGACCTTGAAGCCTCGACGGTGCGGCTGAATCGGTGGGATAGTTCAAAAGGCGATGGCGAATCACCGGCTGCGCTTAAGAAGGAATTGCAGGAATGTATGCAGCTGAACTTCGGTGTGTTCCGTAAAGAAGAGCCGATGCTGGCTGGTATTAAGAAGCTTGAGGAATTAAGGGAACGGATTGGGCGCGCGTCGCTTAATGACGATTCGCGAGCTTTCAACACGGCACGCCTTGAAGCGTTGGAGCTGGATAATCTGTTGGAGATAGCAGAAGC
>JABBBA010000101.1:3495-4241 GCA_018607685.1 K189A clade bacterium
AAGTAGAGGCGCGCATGCCCGGGATGATTTGCAGACCAGAGATGACGAAAACTGGCTTTGCCACTCCATCTATAACCCCTCCAGCAAAAAGTTAAGCAAGCGGGACGTTAACTTCGAACCGAAGACGGTTCCCACCTTCGAACCAATGGAAAGAACCTACTAGGGTTCGATAGAGAAAACAGGAATGACTATGCAGGTAAGTGTATATCGCTACAATCCGGATGCGGATAAAGAACCTTACATTCAGGATTTCGAACTTGAGATACCGGGCGGACGTGATTTGATGGTGTTGGATGTCCTTGAGTTGCTCAAGGAGAGAGACCCGTCAGTGACCTATCGTCGATCCTGTCGCGAAGGGGTCTGTGGTTCAGACGGTGTGAGTATGAACGGCAAAAACGGCCTGGCGTGCGTTACACCGCTCTCAGAGGTTGTCCGTGGTGGCAAACTGACGATCAAACCGTTGCCGGGATTACCCGTGATTCGTGACCTGGTCGTCGATATGGAACAGTTCTACAAACAGTATGAAAAGATTAAGCCTTACCTGCTGAATGATGAACTGGCACCTGGTCGAGAGCGACTCCAGTCACCTGAAGAGCGAGAAAAGCTCGACGGCCTGTACGAATGTATTCTGTGTGCCTGCTGTTCATCTTCCTGTCCATCTTTCTGGTGGAACCCTGACAAGTTCATTGGTCCCGCAGGATTGCTCCAGGCTTATCGGTTTCTTGCTGACAGTCGGGATACGGCCA
>JABBBA010000101.1:4251-8079 GCA_018607685.1 K189A clade bacterium
CGCAGAGCTTCAGGATCCTTTCAGTGTCTTTCGCTGTCGCGGCATCATGAACTGTGTTTCTGTCTGTCCTAAAGGACTGAATCCCACTCGGGCGATTGGCCACATTCGAAACATGCTGTTGAAGAGAGCCATATAGGGCTCTCTGGGGCATCCGGCCCTGTCCAGTCTGAATTAATGCCTGTACAATCTGCCTTCTTGGAATAGTCCCCATTGGCAGAGGTAACCATGGTAGATAGTGTGATGGAGCGTATGTGGCGTTCAGGCCATATATCCGCTGGCAATGCCTCGTATGTAGAGGAACTCTACGAGAAGTTCCTGGAAGATCCTTCCGAAATCCCGGACCAATGGAGAAGTTACTTCGAGTCCCTGCCGAAGGTGGAAGGTGCCGACGCGCCGGATATCTCCCACGGTACTATTCGCGATCATTTCCTGTTGTTGGCAAAAAACCAGGCACGGGTTGTACCCGTCTCTGCCAGCAGTGTTCACGCCGATTTTGAGCGAAAACAATTTGCCGTCAGTGAGCTCATCAACGGTTACCGAAGAAGGGGACATCTTAAAGCGAACCTGGATCCACTCGGTCTCCAACCTCCCTTACACGTTCCTCTACTGGAGCTTGAGTACCACAAACTATCTGCCGCTGATCTGGATACCAGTTTCCAGACAGGTGACGTCTTCTTCGGTCAGAGCGAAGCGCCACTCAAAGATATTATCGCGGTGCTGGAAAGCACCTATTGCGCCTCAATCGGTGCAGAGTACATGCACATTTCCGATGAAGCTGAACAGATGTGGGTTCAGCAGCGGATGGAGAGCGCTCGGTCCAAGCCTTCCTTTAGCGATGGCGTTAAACGAAGAATCCTTGATCGACTGATTGCCGCCGAAGGTCTTGAAAAATACCTCGGTACCAAATACCCAGGCACCAAGCGATTTGGCCTCGAAGGTGGTGAATCCTTCATCCCCTGCCTTGGGGAACTGATTCACCGCGCGGGCTCATCGGGTGTCGTCGAGACGGTGATTGGCATGGCGCACCGTGGCCGAATTAATGTCCTGGTCAATCTGCTGGGTAAGGACCCCGCAGGGCTCTTCGATGAATTCGAAGGCCGGTACACACCTGGTTTTGGTTCCGGCGATGTTAAATATCACCAGGGCTTTTCATCGAACCTGATGACACCTGGCGGTGAGATGCACCTGGCGTTGGGCTTCAACCCCTCTCACCTGGAGATTTCTGCACCTGTTATCGTCGGTTCTGTTCGGGCGAGAATGGACAGAAGGCAAGACGCTCTGGGTGACAAAGTCCTTGCGATCAACGTGCACGGTGATGCTGCCTTTGCCGGGCAGGGCGTCGTGATGGAAACCTTCCAGATGTCGCAGACCCGGGGCTTCTATACCGGTGGCACCGTGCACGTCGTCATCAACAACCAGATTGGTTATACGATCAGTGATCCTGCGGATGCGCGATCCACGCACTACTGTACTGAAGTGGCCAAGATGGTTCAGGCGCCGGTCTTTCACGTCAACGGAGACGATCCGGAAGCCGTAGTATTTGTTTCACAGCTTGCGCTCGATTACCGGATGGAGTTCAAGAAAGATGTCGTCATCGATATCGTTTGCTATCGCCGGCGTGGTCACAACGAAGGTGACGAGCCTGCGATCACTCAACCGGTGATGTACAACAAAATTCGCAAGCATCCAACGACCCAGACACTCTATGCCGACAAAATTATTTCAGAAGGTGCCATTGAGGCATCGGATTACCAGGCCCGTACCGAGAGCTATCGTGATGCGTTAGATGAGGGCAAAGCCGTCGCCTGGGACTTTCTGACCGAACCCGATACGTCCATGCATGTTGACTGGACGCCGTACCTTGGACATCAATGGGATATACCATCGGATACCACCTGTGACGTGAACCGGTTTCAGGAGATTGCACGCCAACTGAACGAGATACCTGAAGGTTTCGTACTGCAAAAACAGGTAGGAAAGCTCGTTGAAGACCGCCGTAAAATGGGCACGGGGGATATGCCAGGTAACTGGGGCTTTGGCGAAATCATGGCGTACGCGACTCTGCTGGACCAGGGATTTAGCATCAGGCTGATTGGCCAGGACATTGGCAGGGGAACATTCTCGCACCGGCACGCGGTATTACACGACCAGCGGGAAGGCACAAAATTAGTTCCTCTTGCTGCTCTGGAGAAAGAATCCAACCGGTTTTATCTCTATGACTCCTTTCTGTCAGAAGAAGCAGTGCTCGCGTTTGAGTACGGCTATTCGGGTACCAGTCCAAACACGCTGGTGATCTGGGAAGCCCAGTTTGGCGATTTTGCCAATGGTGCCCAGGTGGTCATTGACCAGTTTATTGCTTCCGGAGAACACAAGTGGGCTCGGCTCTCTGGCCTCACGATGTTATTGCCGCACGGATATGAAGGCGCAGGCCCCGAGCACAGTTCCGCAAGGTTGGAGCGATACCTGCAGCTGTCAGCGGAACACAACATTCAGGTGTGTGTCCCGACGACCCCGGCACAGATGTTTCACCTCCTGCGGCGCCAGGCAATTCGCCCACTTCGAAAGCCACTGATTGTAATGACACCGAAAAGCCTCTTAAGGCACAAGGAAGCTGTTTCAAGCATAGAAGAATTTTCGGATGGCGAGTTCCAGACATTTATAGGTGATCTTCACACGGAAGATGCGACGAAGATTGATCGAATCGTATTCTGCAGCGGCAAGGTTTATTACGATCTGCATGCGAAACGCATCGCAGACGAGCTTCATAATGTTGCGATTGTACGGATTGAACAGCTGTACCCGTTTCCGGAGGTCGATATGCAGGCCACGCTGGAGATGTATCCGAACATCAAACATGCTGCCTGGTGCCAGGAAGAACCCATGAACCAGGGTGCCTGGTATGCAAGCCAACATCATATGCGCCGTGTTTTGCAGCTGGTCTTCCCCAACCTGTACCTCGCCTACACTGGCCGTGAAGCATCCGCGGCCGCCGCAGCAGGTTATATGTCTTTGCATGTGAGGCAGCAGGAAAAACTCGTGCACGATGCACTGTATGGAAATAATGAGAGTTAATCATGGTAGAAATTAAAGCACCCCAGTTTCCAGAATCGATCGCCGATGGCGAAGTGGCCGTGTGGCATGTTGCCGTTGGTGAAGCCGTACGACGTGACCAGGTTCTCGTTGATATTGAGACGGACAAGGTCGTGCTGGAGGTCGTTGCTCCCTCTGATGGGACACTCACCGCTATTAATAAGGCAGAAGGAGATACGGTACTCGCAGAAGAAGTACTCGGAGAGTTTGAAGCAGGTGAGGTTGCTGAATTGGCTGACGTCGCCGTGCCAGCCGCAGATGATGCAGGGCAGGCCGAAGTAGTGGCTGCGCCGGTAGCTCAGTCTGCAACGAGCGAGGCACCTTCAGAAGATAGCATCGCAAGCCCGGCGGCCAAAAAAATGGCTGACGAGAATAAAATTGACGTTACCCGCATTGAGGGAACGGGGAAAGGCGGCAGGGTAACAAAAGAAGATGTACTGAAAGCAGTGGCGCAACTTGAAGGCCAGACAGAACAAACCGGAACTGCTTCCATGCCTGGCCTGCCCAGCGATGGTGATAATCAAAGAATAGAACGACGGGTACCAATGACCAGGTTGCGAGCCAGTATTGCTCGTCGGCTGGTTGAGGCCCAGCAAACAGCCGCCATGCTGACGACGTTCAATGAAATTGATATGCAGGCGATTATGGAACTGCGTGCCCGCTATAAAGATGATTTTGCCAAGTTTCATAATGGTACCAAGCTTGGATTCATGTCCTTTTTTATCAGAGCCAGTGTTG
>JABBBA010000373.1 GCA_018607685.1 K189A clade bacterium
GATTGTGCTCGGTGGTCCTGCGATGTTGATCGGGCTGGGAGGTGGCGCCGCTTCTTCCATGGCGTCAGGAGAAAGTACCGCGGATCTTGATTTTGCGAGTGTGCAGCGCGGGAATCCGGAACTCCAGCATCGTTGCCAGGAAGTCATTGATCAATGTTGGCAGCAGGGTGGTGAGAATCCCATTCAGTTTATCCACGATGTTGGCGCAGGTGGGCTGTCAAATGCGCTTCCTGAGTTGATTAAGGATGGCGGTGTCGGTGGTTCTTTCGAGCTTCGAAAAATCCCGAATGCTGAGCCCGGCATGACGCCGCGTGTAATCTGGTGTAACGAAGCCCAGGAACGATATGTGCTCGCGGTTCCTCTCAAGGATGTCGAGCGGTTTGCGAGGATCTGTGAAAGAGAGCGATGCCCCTTCGCGATTGTAGGTGAAGCTAAAGAAGGTGATCAACTGGAGGTCACCGATTCTATGCTCGGGGATTCAGCGGTCGATATTCCTTTATCTGTTCTATTTGGCAAGCCACCGAAACTCCACAAGACGGTGTCGCGTGGATCCGTAAAAACAAAACCGCTTCAATCCGGGATCAACCTGGGTGAGGCGCTGCTCCGGGTATTGAGTCATCCAACGGTCGCCAGTAAGAAGTTTTTAATCACGATTGGGGACCGCTCGGTTGGCGGGCTTGTCGCCCGTGATCAGATGGTGGGGCCCTGGCAAACACCCGTTGCAGATGTCGCGGTCACGGCGTCAGGTTTCTCAGGATATACCGGCGAGGCGATGGCGATGGGCGAGCGAACGCCGCTGGCCATCTTGTCCAGTGCGGCCTCGGCTCGCATGGCCGTCGGTGAGGCGATTACCAATATTGCAGCCGCCAGAATTGAGCGAATCGAAGACATTCGCCTGTCGGCTAACTGGATGGCCGCTATAGGCGGAGTTGGTGAAGATGCCGCATTGTTTGATGCCGTTGAGGCAATCGGCATGGAGTTGTGTCCAGCGCTTGGTATCACCATACCTGTCGGCAAGGATTCCCTGTCGATGCAGACCCGCTGGCAGGATGATGGCGAGTCCAAGGCAGTTATTTCCCCGGTTTCCCTGATCGTTTCAGCCTTTGCACCCGTATCTGATATTCGGGAAACAGTAACACCGGAGCTTTATCCTCTGCCGGATGAAACAGTCATACTGCTGATTGACCTTGCCGAAGGTAAACAGCGTTTAGGTGGAAGCATTCTGGCGCAGACATATTCCACCATGGGAACGGAAGCGCCCGACCTGGAAAACCCTGAGCTGATTATAAATCTCTTTCGATTCCTGCAGACAAACCGGGATGAGGTCCTTGCGTACCATGATCGGTCTGACGGAGGTTTAATTACGACCTTGCTGGAAATGGCATTCGCGGCGCGAACAGGTCTTGCTATTACGGTTCCCGATGGGAAAAACCCGATTGATTTCCTCTTTAATGAGGAGCTGGGTGTTGCGATTCAGGTACAGACCGAAACCCTGGAAACAGTGATGCAAGAGCTTGCTGGTCATGGCTTGACCGCGCTTGAAATTGCACGGGTCCGACTGGATCAGGCGATCAGCATCAAACAGGGAAAGAAAGAACTTATTTTGTCTTCAAGAAGTGAGCTGGAGCGGCATTGGGCGAGAGGCAGTTACCAGATACAACGTCTGCGCGATAATCCCAAGTGTGCCCAGGAAGAATTCAACACCGTCGGTGAAGACTATGATCCCGGGCTATCGGCTGAGTTTCGATTCGATGTTAATCAGGATATAGCCGCGCCGATGATCGCAACGGGTGTCAGGCCGCTGGTGGCGATCCTGAGAGAACAGGGAGTAAACAGTCAGGTAGAAATGGCAGCAGCGTTCACGCGTGCCGGATTCACTGCCGTTGATGTGCACATGAGTGAGCTGATAGCCGGAAAAACAACACTGGGACAGTTCAAAGGGCTGGTGGCTTGTGGTGGTTTTTCCTACGGTGATGTCCTGGGTGCGGGAGAAGGGTGGGCGAAATCGATTCTTTACCATCCAAAAATTCGGGACGAGTTTCAACAGTTTTTTAACAGACCAGATACCTTCTCGTTAGGCGTGTGTAATGGGTGCCAGATGTTGGCAACGCTAAAAGAATTAATCCCAGGAACTGATTCCTGGCCCAAGTTTATTCGCAACGAGTCAGAACAGTTTGAGGCAAGGCTATCACTCGTGCGTATCGAAAAGACGCGCTCGATTTTCCTGCGTGGCATGCGCGGTGCTCTGCTACCGGTTGTCGTCAGCCACGGTGAAGGTCGGGCGACCATGACCCGGCCGGCCATGGATGACCTTGAGAGTAATGAACAAATCGCGATGCGTTTTTCAGATCATTTTGGTGATCCGACCAGGAGTTATCCCCACAACCCGAATGGGTCACCCGGAGGGTTGACGGCTGTGACCAGTATAGATGGCCGGGTACTGGCTATGATGCCGCACCCGGAACGGGTTTTCAGGGCCGTGCAATATTCGTGGCGACCCGATGACTGGAAGGAGGACGCGCCCTGGATGCGTCTTTTCAGGAATGCACGCGTCTGGGTCGGCTAGTCTTTAAATACGTTCGCTATTTGATCGAATGTCGTTTTCGGTCGATCACAATGTCCTTTGATCTTATGGGGAAGTGGTTCTCCGGTAGATCCTGAAAGTAATGCTTTAGCGTTTCGTTGATGACCGGGAATGCCAGTTCGTTCCACGGAATCTCCTGTTCAGAAAACAGCCTTGTTTCCAGGGTTTCCTCTCCGGGGAAGAAATCAAGATCCGTCAATCGCGCTCGATAGAACAGATAGATCTGGGAAATGTGGGGCAAGCTGAACAACGTGTAAAGCTCAACGAGCTCAGCGTTAGCATTGGCTTCCTCGATTGTTTCTCGGAGTGCTCCCTGGGACGTCGTTTCGCCGTTTTCCAGAAAGCCGGCGGGCAGTGTCCAGTAGCCCTCACGAGGTGCAATAGACCGTTTGCACAGAAGCACTTTGTCTTCAAAGAAAGGCAGGCAACCGGCCACGACCTTGGGGTTCTGGTAGTGAATGGTTGTGCACGATGTACAAACGTACCTTGGGCGGTTATCGCCCTCGGGAATGATGTGCGACACGGTGTCGCCGCATTGGCTACAATATTTCATGTGAACCAGTATATAGGATGTCTCGTGATCGATGGCATTAGGAAAAAAATACGGCAGCACGAGCCCGTAGAACTTGATTCAGCACACAACGTGCGTGATCGTGCGGCTGTGCTTGTGCCGGTTATTGCGGACCCGTCGAGCCCTCGAATCCTGTTGACCGAAAGGGCCGGGGGCCTAAGCAGTCATGGCGGTGAAGTCGCGTTTCCCGGCGGGAAAGAAGATCGAACCGATCACTCCCTGGAGTTCACTGCGCTGCGGGAGAATGAAGAGGAAATGGGGATCTCTCCCGGTGATGTGGATGTCCTCGGATCGCTTCGACCTTTTATTTCCAAGCATGGATTACTGGTGACGCCCTATGTGGGAATTGTTACGCCGGAAATTCAATTGCGACCGAACCCGGACGAGATTGCGTCTGTGTTTGAGGTACCCCTATCCTATTTTTCGACGGCAGCACCTATCCGTATCGATGATATTTCCAGACACGGTGAATCTCATCAGATTCCGGCATTTGAGTTTGACGGTTATGAAATTTGGGGACTTACTTCCATGATCATCGTAGAGTTTATGAGGGTCGGATTGAAGTAGCGCTTGTCCTGATAAATAGGGTCCTGATAAATAAGATACTGAAAAAAATTCCTGAAAAAGTGTGTGGAAAATACCAGGTTGAAAACACGGCGATTGAAGCAGTGTGCTAGAGTTTCCGAAAAGAACGTTTCATAGAACATTTCATAGAACATTTGATAGAAAAACCGGGAGTTAAAACAATCATGCTGTATGTGTTGGGCGACAAGACGCCGGAGTTAAAAGGGGACTGCTGGGTTGCCGATAGTGCAACGGTGCTTGGGTCCGTCGTCCTGGAAAACGAGGCGAGTGTCTGGTTCAACGCCGTACTGCGTGGCGACAACGATGTTATTACTGTCGGAGAGGGGTCCAATATTCAGGATGGTTCGGTGTTACATACTGACCCGGGCATGCCGCTGACGATCGGGCGCGGGGTCACGGTTGGTCATAAAGTGATGCTTCATGGCTGCACAATCGGGGATAACTCTCTGATTGGAATCAACGCGGTTATCCTGAATGGGGCAAAGATAGGTAAAAACTGCCTGATCGGAGCCAATGCCCTTATTCCTGAAGGTAAGGAAATCCCCGATGGATCTCTGGTTATGGGGTCACCCGGAAAGATCGTGCGTGATCTTAACGATGCTGCCATTAAGGGGCTGACAATGAGTGCGCAGGGGTACGTACGAAACTTCAAGCGGTTCAGGAGGGACCTGAAGCCGTTGGTGTGAGCTTCACATTAGCGTCGTTTACCCTAGATTCGAGAAAGCCGGGAGATAGCCCGAAGATAGCCCCGAGTAGGATCGTTAGGCTTGCAAATTATACTGAGCAAGCTATAGTTTTGCCCTGAATGACCAAATACGATAAATATCGAAATAGCAGACGATGAATACCGTTACCAACAACACGGTTCCAACCTCCAGCAGACCCGCTCTGCTGCTTGCGTCTGCGCTGACTCTTCTGGCGCTGCTACGACTGCCGTTGTAGGCGGCCTTCCAAACTCCTGCATTGCTCGACTTCTGCCTAAACAGCAGCTTTCCAACTGAACACTCGAGATACAAAACAATGAATGCTGAAGATCAATCGATGAACTCCTCACAGACCAGCGGTACGGGCACGCGCAAGACGATGCCGTTCCAGAAATATAAACCCTTTAAGCCTGTTCCCTTACCTGACCGAACCTGGCCGGACAATGTTATTAGTGCTGCGCCGCGCTGGTGCAGTGTCGATTTGCGAGATGGCAATCAGGCGCTGATTGAACCCATGACGCCAAATGAAAAGCAGAAGATGTATGACTTACTGCTGGACATTGGCTTTACCGAAATTGAGGTAGGTTTCCCCGCGGCATCGCAAACAGACTTCGATTTCGTTCGGAAAATTATCGAGGAAGATCGAATTCCTGATGGCGTTACGATCCAGGTTTTGTGTCAGGCCAGAGAGGAGTTGATCAGGCGAACCTGTGAAGCAGTCGCAGGTGCCAAGCGAGTTATCTTTCACTTGTACAACTCAACATCAACCTTGCAGAGAAAGGTGGTGTTTAACATGAGTCGTGAGGAAGTGATTAAGCTGGCGACCGATGCAACCCAGATAGTCAAAGACAATACCCGTGAACTGGTCGCGTCAGGAACGAACCTCACACTCGAATACTCGCCGGAGAGTTATACCGCGACTGAAATGGATTTTGCGGTAGAGATTTGCGCTGCGGTGATGGATGTATGGCAGCCCAGCGTCGATGACAAGATCATATTAAACCTGCCCAGTACCGTTGAGATGGCAACGCCCAACGTATATGCGGACCAGATCGAGTATTTCACTCGACACCTGCCTAAACGAGAAAACGCAGTCATCAGTTTGCACACCCATAACGACCGGGGAACCGGCGTTGCAGCATCCGAGCTTGGACTTATGGCGGGAGCGGAACGGATAGAAGGGACACTGTTCGGTAATGGTGAGCGAACCGGTAATCTGGACGTGATTACCATGGCGATGAACATGTTCTCCCAGGGTATTGATCCGGAGCTCTACTTCGGTGAAATGTCGAAGATAGTCGCGATATCCGAAGAGTGTACGAAAATACCCATTCACATCAGACAACCCTATGCGGGTGAACTTGTGTTCACTGCCTTCTCCGGCTCCCACCAGGATGCCATCAAAAAAGGAATGCAGTTTGTTGAGTCCGGTAGTGATAGCGCGTGGGAAGTGCCTTACCTCCCGATCGACCCTTCCGATGTAGGTGGGTCGTACCGAGAAACGGTGAGAGTGAACAGTCAATCCGGTAAAGGCGGGGTGGCGTTCATCCTGGAGAATTATTTTGGCGTTTCATTGCCGAGATCAGTGCTGCTTGAGTTCAGTCCTATCGTGCAGGCGATCTCGGAAGCCGATGGCGGAGAGCTTAAACCAGAGGCCATCTGGCAAGCTTTCGTCGGCGAGTTCATTGACGTTGAGGGTCCTTACCAGTTGCTGGATTACCAGGTTCAAACGGAAGGAAATGATACCGAGAGCTGCCGGGCCAAGATCCAGGTTGCGGACAATGAAGTTGATGTCAGCGGCGTTGGTTCCGGTCCGATTGACGCATTCATCAATGCGATGGTTGAAACGCTAAACGAGCCGCTGAACGTAGCGGATTACCAGGAGTACGCCCTTAATGAGGGCTCCGAGGCCCAGGCGATCTGTATTCTTGCGATCACCGATGAAGATGGCAACAAGTACTACGGTGTTGGTATCAGTCAGAACACGACCACGGCTGCTTTCAAGTCTATTATTGCGGCCATCAATCGCAAATGGAAATAGCCTCCGGCTATTTCCATCCTGAGCGAGCAGCGAAGACTGCGAGCCGAAGGATCTCTAATCCAAGTCTCGCAGTACTGTTCGACAGAGATCCCTCCACTCCGCGCTTCGCGCTCCGGTCGGGATGACGGTGTGATTTAAGGGGGACGGAGTGATTTAAAGGGGACGGAGGAGATTAGACCTAATCTCCTCCGTCCCCCTTAACTAGAATGGTTCCGGAGGCTCAGATAGCTTGGCGGTTCGAATCATGTTGTCCTGGATCTGGACGATTTCGAATCGGTAGCCCTCGATGGTGAAGCAAACGTTCGCATCAGGGATGGTCTCAAGATACTCGGTGATTAGGCCGTTAAGTGTCTTGGGCCCTTCAACGGGCAGGGTCCAGCCGAGTGATCTGTTGATAAGCCTGATATGAGTACCGCCGTCGATGAGGAAGCAGCCGTCTTCCTGGGGATGGATATCCACACTGGTTGCGGCAATGTCGCTGGTGAAGTCGCCCACGATTTCCTCAAGGATGTCTTCGATGGTGACGATCCCCTGGATGTCTCCGTACTCATCAACGACCAGTGCGATACGCTCTTTCTCTTTCTGGAAGTTAATCAGCTGTTTTTGCAACGGAGTACTTTCGGGAACGAAATAAGGCTCAACGGATTCCTGCAGCAATGCAGCTTTTGTGAGCTCGCCATCAATCAGGAATCGAGCGGCGTTTCGAATATGTAACATACCGATAATCCGATCTACATCTTCCTTGTAGACGGGAAGTCGCGTGTGCTGCACGGAGCGGAGCTGTGTCACTATCTCGTCCATGTCGTCTTCAATATCGATTCCAATAATTTCTGTCCGCGGCACCATGATGTCGTCTACGGTGACGTTACCCAGATCGAGTACCCCAAGCATCATGTCCTGGTGGTGCCCGGCGATCTGGGACCCTTCATAGACCACCGTCCTCAGTTCATCATCGCTCAGGTGATCTTCACTGGCATCGTCGTGGCTGACCCCGAATAACTTCAGGAAGCCATTCGCCATACTGTTCACCAACCAGACAAACGGATAGCAAATCCATAGAAGGAGTCGCAGGAAGAAGGAGGAAGGAAACGCTACCTTCTCGGGGTAAAGTGCGGCGAGTGTTTTTGGCGCAACCTCGGCAAACACAAGAAACACGATTGTGCAGATGATGGGGGCCGCAGCCACGCCATCGTCACCCAGTAGTTTTATTGCCAGCACGGTCGCTAATGACGCTGCCGTAAAATTGGCCAGGTGGTTGCCGATCAGGATGACCCCAAGCAACCGGTCCGGCCGTTCCAGCAGTTTGTTCGCACGGGATGCGCCGCGATGTCCTTCGTTAGACAGATGCTTCAGCCGATAGCGGTTGAGCGCCATCATGGCGGTTTCAGATCCAGAGAAATAGGCCGAGATTATGACAAGTAGAGCAATGGAGCCAAATAAGGCGCCGGTCGACGGATCGTCCAAAAAAGGAGACCTCTCGGAAGTTCAGGGATTGCAGTTGTACGGACTACGCTTTTCGGTGTCAAGTGCCACAAAACTCAGCTTCTACCCAGAATAACCTCGAGTACAAGTTTACTGC